>DRKV01000222.1 GCA_011051635.1 Chloroflexota bacterium
ATTTTGAGCTTCTGGCCTACATAGATTGTGTAGGGAGCGGGCAGGTTGTTCGCCTGGGCGATGGCCTGCCAGGTGGTGCCGTATTTGCGGGCGATGGAGGCCAACGTCTCCCCGGCCTGGACGGTGTGCCAGGTCCCGCCAGCAGGAGTGCCCCCTGGTTGCGAGCCGGTTGGGGGCGGGGCAGCAGTTGCTTCACCAGGCGGAGGGGTCGCCGTCGGAGGCGTGGACGGCGTCTGGCCTGGCAGGACAACCGCCGTCGGCACCAGGGTAGGACCGGCCGTCTGACCGGGGCTGACCGCCGAGACAACCGTTTCTCCCGGCGGGGGGGTGTTGACAACGCCGGCGCTTGTGGCCTGGGCCACGGCTTCGGTCGCCTCTGGCTCACGACCTTCCGATTTGCGGGCGCAACCGGTCAGGGTGGATAGCATCATGACCAAGACTAGCAGGCCGATTCCGATGATGAGCCATTTTCGTTTCTTCATTTGTCACCTCCTGGGCGGTTCTCCGCCAGCCTGGCGCAACGGGTCTCTCGAACCGAGAGACATCATACCACAATTGCCCCGATCCGTCAAGCAGACGTGCGGTCGGATTAGCCGGAGCAGGGTCGGGGCGTAGCGCAGGCTTGGCGGAGGCAAAGCGTGGGGCGCTACTAGCGGTTACAAGAGGTGAAACTTGCGTTTCTCTTCAAGTTTCGCTCGATGGACGGTACGGCTCTTCTTTCAACAAATGACTGACCAGCAGTTTCAGATAGAAAAACGGCAAGAACCATTCCAGGCCAACTGTGGGCGCAAAGCCATAGATGCTTACCAACAAGGCAATTGCATAGAGCAAATACGCCAACGGCCGCCGAAGATATAGCGGTGACTTGAGTATGATCACAGAAGCCACAAGAAGATATGCGGTCGTTGCTCCAAAGAATCCCCAATCCAGTGAGCGGAATAGCCATGCCACAAGGAAAAGGTGAACCGCGTGTACCCCTGTGAAAGCAAAATGATGCCCAAAACCTTGCCCTTTTCGATGATACCAACGCTTGGCCGTTGACGTGGCATTGGTCACAATGCCCCCCATCATGTCAAAAGCAAACAAGCCAGCAAGCACCAGTTGAACGATGTTCCACTCCACACCGTTCAGGATGGCGTAAACTGGAGCACCTATGCCCGCCAGCACGGAGGGTACAATCTGAAGCCATATTTCAGCCGATGTGGCTCCTGGGCCGATAAATCTATCGAGCGCACCCAATAGACCTTTTCGGGGCGGCGGATATTGCCAATTGATGTTTGCTTTCTCCAAGACTGCACCACCTTTTCTTCTGAAGACCGCAGGCCAACAGCGCGGCGGATAACCCGCTGCCATGACGGTTTGCGCTTCACCTGCGCCGCGAAGCGGAGCGGCGTCAGGTGGAAGCGCGCGCGAACTGGCTTTCGCCTTCACGCGGCGCTTATCCTTCCACGTCGCTCTTTTGCGTCCTGCACCACTCTTCCAATGTAGTTATTGGCGCTCCGAATAACTGGTTCGCTTCTGTTGGGTCTCCCAACTCGCCTACTTTGTCAAAATAGGCTATCAATTTCACTGCCTCGGCTAATTCTTTACGCCTAAAAACTCTCGCCATCCCTTGGGCTTGCCATAATCTCATGCGCATAATTCTTCGTTCGGGGTAGCAAATCCTGACAAATCGCTCCAACGCTTCCGCCAGCGTCATGCCCTCAGGCCCATGCACGAACAATCTCTTCCCGATCGCACGGTCGTCATTATACGACGCTGCTACCATTCGCCCCAAATCCATCGCCGCCACAAAATGCAACGGCGGCGGTTTCTTGCCAACAATCAAGACCGCCTTTTTCCCCCGGATAAAATTATGCAGTGTTTCCATCGCCCACGTTGGACAAAAGATGACACTCGGTATACCGCTTGCCTTCAACAGCCTTTCGGCACGCATCTTCACATCCACCAGTTCATACCACCGGTTCGCTTCGCAGACCGTCGTCGCTGAAATATATGTGATGCGCTCTAAACCGGTTCTTTCTCCCACTTCAATAACCTGTTTCATCGCTGCTAGCTCAGATTGTAGAGGTAAGCTAATGTGTGCCGCATCACATCCTGTCAGCGCATTGCGGATATCTTGCTTGTTTCGTGCATCCCCTTCCACAACTTCTATTTCAGCCCCCAACATCTGGCTTGCTTTCTCGCCATCACGCGCTAATACCCGCACCTGATGACCCGCCTGAACCAGGCTTTGAGACACGGGCAATCCCAGCGTACCTGTCCCACCCAAGACCAATATTCGCCTGTTCATCTTTGGCCTTCAACTTTCTCTCAAAGGCTCCTGCCAGCCAGCTAACGGTGCGGCGGATGAGCGGCTTCCTAGATCGTGAGCGTCAGCGAGCCGGAGGCTGGCTGGCAGAGGAAGTGGCGGCGCTGTTATGGCGGTGAGCGGAGGTTGACACCCGCCCACGCGGGCCAGCGCTGCATATCCCAAACCCCCGCCCCGAGGAGCGAGACCGACGCCCCCACGGAGCGGCACTAACGGCCCGCGTCAGCCGCCCGCCGACCTTCGATAGCACAACTACCGACCACACCCTACGACAAGGAAAGAGAAACCTTCTGATCAAGGCAGCCAGGCGAGTCGACACCCCGCATTGTTTTTGGGCGGCGGCAGCGCCCCACTGCCTATCATCAGCGACTCACCACCTACGTAGACCGCCTATCAGCGCCAGCCAGCAAATGGGCTACGCTCAAGTCCTCGTCTAGCTCCGGCCAGTGCAAACTTACTCCTCCGCCACCAATCTCGTACCGCTCGCGTTCCGCCGGTTTCGCCATGCGCAACGTAGGAAACCATACCAATGGTACACCTATGATCCGTCCATCCATCAACGATACATACATAATCTCTTTGTCAAACTCCACTCTCTTGGCCAACGCACTATTGGGCACAAAAGCCCGGCGTTTCCTGATCTCTTCTTTACTCAAAGTATGCATACCAAGCCTCCCGAAACTCCTCTTGGTGCTCCTCAACGATGCTCGCTATTCTGTTCAATTCTCGTGCCTGGAAACCGTAATTTGCCGCCAAACTCGGCGGCTCTAACCAGAATTTTGCTTCGTCGCTTCCTGCTTTGACGTGAACGTGCGGTGGTTCTTGACCCTCGTTGCTGAAAAAGTAAAAGCGGTAGCGCCCGACGCGCAATATAGTTGGCATCGTTTGTATCTTTCACTTGCTCACTGTCTGGCCGCCCAGGGCCGACCGAGGAACCCACGCTGCCCACCGGCCTCACGCCCACGAGGGGAACCCTGCTGACCTCATCCCAAAGCTTCGCACCTTCGAGCCTGCCCTGAGCTGGCCGAAGGGTTACCAGGGACGCACGTCTGGGTAGGGTACAGTTGGCAGAACAACCAGCGCCACAAGCATCGGTAGCTGAAAGACCTTCCAGGCATCCCTGAAGTCAAACCCATGCTTGCGGATGTTTGCTTTGCGTTTCTGTTCATCCCATTCAAAGCGCATGAGATCTGCCTGCCTGGAAAAAGTTGACCGCGAATCAACTGTCCTTCACCTGGATGCTGCCCGACGAACAAGCCCAACCGCTGGGCTTCATGCTTCAATTATACAACAAGGCGCACTTGCTGACAACACGAACGCCTCGTGTTCAACCTCCGCGCCGCCGAACAGACCGAGTTCAGCCTCCGCCCAAGCGGACAGACGAACCTACCATCACCCGGCTACCCCCGCCGGCCGGGAAACCCCCAACCCGCACCAACCCGGCTTGGGCGGTCGGCGGCAACGATTGGCGCCACTCACCCCCCACCCCCCAACATCCCCGTTCCTCATTCCTCCGTCCCCTCGTTCAGGATGGCCACATACTGGTCGTAGGCGTAGACGCGGTCTCGGCGCCGTCCCGTAATCTCGCGCACAATGCCGAACCGCTCCAGTCGCTCGACCGCCTTGTTTGCGGCCGGGAAAGAAAGCCCGGTGCGCTCGCAGATGCGGCGCACCGTGAGAAGTGGGCGCTCTTTGAACGCCTGGAACACGCGCAGTGCACTGGAAGCCGATCTTCCCAGCGTCTGGACCTTCTGCTCGTCCTCCTCGAACAGCGCGGCCAGCCTGCGGGCGGTATCTACGGCATTGCCCGCCGTGTCCCGCACGCCTTCAAGGAAAAAGTCCGCCCATGCTTCCCAATTGCCTGCGGTCCGCACCCCGTCAAGGAGCCGGTAGTATTCCTCGCGATTCCGTCTGAAATACAGGCTGAGATAGAGCAGCGGACGGGAGAGTACGCCGTCGTGATGCAGGATAAAGGCGATCAACAACCGGCCGATTCGCCCGTTGCCATCGAGGAAGGGGTGAATGGTTTCGAACTGCACATGGGCCAGCGCCGCCTTGAGCAGGACAGGATACGGGTTGCCCTCATCGTGCAGGAATCGTTCGAGGGCGGCCATGCACCCCGGCACCAGGTGGGGAGGCGGAGGAACAAAGAGTGCGTTGCCTGGGCGCGTTCCGCCAATCCAGTTCTGAGAGCGCCGGAATTCTCCGGGTTCCTTGTCGCTCCCCCGCCCGCGAGAAAGCAGCACGGCGTGCATCTCCCGAATCAGGCGATTGCACAGGGGAAAGCCCTCCCTGAGCCGCGCGACGCCGTGCTCCAGCGCAGCAACATAGTTCGAGACCTCTTCCACGTCCTCCAAAGGAACCCCTGGGCTTTCCTCCAGTTCGAAGAGCATCAGTTGGGTCAGCGTGGATTGGGTTCCCTCGATCTGGGAAGAAAGCACGGCTTCGCGACGCACGTAGGAATAGAGGAACAGCCCGGGATCGGGAAGCAGAAGGGTAATGCTATCCAGTCGCCCCAAGGCCAGCG
>DRKV01000223.1 GCA_011051635.1 Chloroflexota bacterium
CACGGCAACATCATCCCCGGCCTGGAGAAGGAACTTCACGATATGGCTGTGGGCGAGAGCAAAGACGTGGTTGTCTCTGCCGCCGATGGCTACGGCGAAGTAGACCCCGCCGCCATCATTGATGTCCCCCGCTCGGAGTTTCCCCCCTCCATCACTCTGGAACCCGGCGTGACCCTGCAAGTGCAGGACAACGAAGGGAACGTGATGCTGGCGCAAATCCGCGAGGTCGGCGCGGATACGGTCAAACTGGACTTCAACCATCCGCTGGCCGGGAAAGACCTGCACTTCAACGTAAAAATCGTGGGGTTGCGCAACGCCACCGATGAAGAACTGGCGCACGGGCACGTCCACTCCGAAGGGCACGCGCACCACCACTAGAGCGCCGGGGCCTCCCTCTTGGGGGCGGCACCATCTCTCCATAACGGAAGCAGCCTAAACGGGCGGTCTGCCGCGTGTTTGCGGGGACTGCCCGTCTGGATTCAGGGGGAAAACCCGAAAATCTTACGAAATTGTCATGCGTCCCTTCCTTGCCACACCCGAAAATTTGTGCTAAAATCCCGCCGCGGCTGAAAAGGTGTCCTCTATAGCGCCTGAAACGCCGTGTTCTTTTTTTATTTCAGGAGGAAAACCCTTTATGGCAGTTGCATATCTGACCCCCGAGGGCTACAAGAAGTTGCAAGATGAACTCGACTATTTGCGTAACGTGCGGCGGAAGGAAGTAGCGGAACGCTTGCGTGAGGCCCTGGAGGGCGGCGACCGCGGCATTGATATGGATGCCGAGTACGATGCTGCCAAGAACGAACAGGCTTTCGTCGAAGGGCGCATCGACGAACTGGAACGTATTTTGGCCTCCGCTCGCCTCGTCGAAGAGCCTTCCCGCAACGGTATCGTCCAGATAGGGAGTACGGTTGTCATCCAGCAGGATGGCTTTGAACCGGAAACGTATGTGATTGTCGGCCTGGCGGAAGCCGACCCCAGCGCGGGGCGCATCTCCTACGAATCGCCTTTGGGCGGAGCCTTGATGAACCACAAGGCCGGCGACGAGGTGACTGTGGAGGCCCCGGCGGGCGAGTTCACCGTCAAAATTTTGGAAGTCCAGTAGCCTTTCGCGGCTCTGTTGCCCAACCCCGCCGGAGAAATTCGGCGGGGTTCTTTTTTGTAACGTTCAGTCCCGATTGACTGACAAAACGCGCCGCCATGTTTTTCTCACGCAGAGACACGGGGAACACAGGGGATTTTTTGATAAAACGCCGTGTGCTCTGTGTCCCCGTGTGAGCATGTGCCACGCTTGCGCCGTACTGGTTGGGTTTCCAGTCGCCGAAGGGCGACTTCGCGAATGTTGCCGCGACTTTAGTCGCCAGGCCTTTTTTTGGGCTATAATCAGGCCGTCGAACCTCGCTGATACTCAAACGCAACTATTGCCAATCCTTATGAACTACACCCCCCTGGAAAAGACTCGCCTTGAGAAACTGAACCGCCTGCGCGCCGAAGGCATCGAACCGTACCCCCGCCGCGTGGAGCGCACCCACACCAGCGCCCAGGCTATCGCCGCTTATCAGGCCGCCGAGGAAAAGGGCACCGATGACCCCGTGCGCGCCACCGTCGCGGGGCGCCTGCGCTCCATGCGCCCGATGGGAAAAATCGCCTTTGCTCACATCGAAGACGGCGACGGACGTCTGCAACTCTTCTTCCGCGTCAACGACATCGGCAAGGAGGCCATGAAGCGCCTCACCCGTGATTTCGACCTGGGCGATTTCATCCAGGCCGAGGGGACGATGTTCCGTACCCGCACCGGCGAAATCACCCTGCGGGTGGAGACCTTCCGCATGGCGGCCAAAGCCATCACCCCCCTGCCCGCCGCCAAAGATGAAATCGTGGACGGGAAGGTCATCCGCCACGCGGCCCTCACCGACCCCGAAACCCGCTACCGCCAGCGCTACGCCGATTTGGCCGTCAACCCCGAAGTGCGGGAGGTCTTCCGCACCCGCAGCCGCATCCTGCGCGCCCTGCGTGACTTCCTGGATGAGCACGGCTTCCTGGAGGTCGAAACCCCCATCCTCCAGCCCATCTACGGCGGCGCGGCGGCGCGTCCTTTCGTCACCCATCACAACCAACTCAAGCAAGACCTCTACCTGCGGATTTCCTTTGAACTCTACCTCAAGCGTCTGCTGGTGGGCGGCTTCGAGCGCGTCTACGAAATCGGGCGCGATTTCCGCAACGAGGGCGTCTCCTTCAAGCACAATCCGGAGTTCACCCAACTGGAATTCTACATGGCCTACGCCGATTACCGCGCCGTGATGGATTTCACCGAGGAGATGCTCCGCTACACCGCCGAACAGGCCCTCGGCAAGACCACCTTCACCTATCAGGGGCACGAAATTGACCTGGGGAAGCCCTGGCGGCGGCTGAATTTGCGGGAAGCCATTTTGGAATACGCCGATTTGGACCTTGATGCCTACCCCGATGCGGACTCCCTTGCAGAGGCGATGCGCTCCCGAGAGATGGACCCCAAACCCGGAACGCCGCGCGGTAAATTGATTGACTCCCTTTTGGGCGATTTCGTGGAACCCAATTTGATTCAGCCCACTTTTTTGTACGACTACCCCCGCGATATCTCGCCCCTCGCCAAGAGCAAGCCCGGCGACCCCTCCACCGTGGAGCGTTTCGAGGGCTTCATGGGCGGGATGGAACTGTGCAACGCCTTCACCGAACTCAACGACCCCCTCGACCAGGAGTCCCGCTTTCTGGAGATGGGGCGCGCCTACGCTGCCGACGACGAGGAGCGTCACCCCGTGGACGAGGACTATCTGCGCGCCATGCGCTACGGGATGCCTCCCAACGGCGGCTTCGGGATGGGCATTGACCGCCTCACCATGCTCCTTACCGACCGCCCCTCCATTCGCGAAGTCATCCTCTTCCCCCACCTCCGCGAGCGCAACCCCTGAAACAGGGGTCAGGCGTCAGCGGTCAGGCGTCAGTTGTCAGCGGTCAGCCGTCAGGCATCAGCGCCCCCCGCACATCGCACCCCGCACATCGCACATCGCACGTTGTCAGTCGTCAGTGGTCAGCCGTTGACGCACCCCGCCCCCCGCACGTGATACTTGACACTTGACACGTGATACTTGATACGTGACACTCGATACCCCCTGGAGTTCCTCATGCTCGACATCAAACTTTTCCGTGAAACCCCCGACCTGGTGCGCGAGGCCCTGCGCAAGCGCGGCATGGACCCCGCTCCCGTGGACGAAGTCATCAAACTGGATACTCTACGCCGCGACCTCATCCGTGAGGTGGAGGGCCTCAAGGCCGAGCGTAACCGCGCCTCCAAAGAGATTGGCCGCACGAAAGACAAGGCCGAGCGCCAGGCCAAAATTGACGCCATGCGCGCCGTCGGCGACCAGATTTCCCAACTGGACGAGCAACTGCGCCAGGTGCAGGGGCAACTCAACGACCTGATGGCGACCTTTCCCAACATCCCGGATGCGCGCGTTCCGCTGGGAGCAGATGAATCCGAAAACGTGGTGCTTCGCACCGTGGGCGAGCCGCGCCGTCCCGATTTCAAGGTACAGCCTCACTGGGATTTGGGTCCCGCTTTGGGCATCATCAACTTCGAGCAGGGCGTCAAGATGACCGGCTCCCGCTTCTACGTTCTCAGCGGGGCGGGGGCGCGTTTGCAGCGCGCTCTGATTGCCTGGATGCTGGATTTGCACATCCGCCAGGGCTACACCGAGAAGTACACCCCCTTCATGGTCAAGAGCGATACCATGTTCGCCGCCGGAGAACTGCCAAAGTTCCAGGCCAACATGTACAAAGACCACGAGGAAGACCTGTGGATGGTTCCCACCGCCGAAGTCCCCCTGACCGGCCTGCACATGGGCGAAATTCTGGATGGGGCCGACCTGCCGCTGCGTTACACGGCCTACACCCCCTGCTTCCGCCGCGAGAAGATGAGCGCCGGGCGCGACGTGCGCGGCATCAAGCGCGGTCACCAGTTCGACAAAGTGGAAATGTACATCTACTGCCGCCCCGAAGATGCCGATGCAGAACTGGAAAAGATGCTGGCCGATGCCGAACAAACCTGCGCCGAACTGGGGCTGACCTACCGCATCGTGCAACTCTGCACCGGCGACCTGGGCGAGAAGGCGCAAATCACCTACGACATCGAAGTCTGGTCGCCGGGGGTGGAGGAATGGCTGGAAGTCTCTTCGGTCTCTTGCGTGGGTGATTTCCAGGCTCGCCGGGCGGGAGTGCGTTACCGCCCCGAAGGGGAGAAGCGCACCCGCTACCCCTACACCCTGAACGGCTCCGGCCTCGGCCTCCCGCGCACCCTGATTGCCATTCTGGAGAACTACCAGCAGCCCGACGGCTCGGTAATCGTCCCCGAAGTCCTGCGCCCCTGGATGGGCGGGATTGAGGTGATTCGGTAAGTGGCAGGGATTGGGGATAAGGGATTTGGGATTGGAAACTCCCCTGACCCCCTAACCCCGCAACTCCTAACCTCGCAACCCCTAGCCTCGCAACTCCGCAACCCTCATGTCCTCCTGGATTGAAACCTCCATCCGTGTGATTGCCCTGCTGGTCATGCTGGTCGGGCTGTTTGGACTGGTCATCCCGGTCTTTCCGGGTATCATCGTCATCTGGCTGGCGGTGCTGGCTTACGGCCTGGCCGCCGGTTTCGGCACCCTGGGCGGCTGGATGTTCGCCCTGATTACCCTGCTGACGATTGGCGGTATGCTGGTGGATAACGTCCTGATGGGGGCGGGAGCCAAAAAGAGCGGCGCTTCCTGGCTGGGGATGGCCGTAGCGCTGGCCGGGTTCTTCATCGGCGCGCTGATTGTCCCTGTGGTGGGCGGGCTGGTGCTGGGGCCGCTGGCCCTTTTCGCCTTCGAGTATTACCGCCACCGCAACCGCGACAAGGCGCTGGATACCGTCAAAGGGCTGGCGGCGGGCTGGGGACTGTCTTTCCTGGCGCGCTTTGCAATTGGGGTGGTGATGATAATTTTGTGGGCGGTGTGGGCCTTCTGAGTCCACGAATGGACACGAATTGCACGAATGGGGACACGAATTGCACGAATAAACACGAATGGGCGCAAACGCGCCCCTCTCCCTTTGGGAGAGGGGCTGGGGGTGAGGGCGGGGGCGAGAGAAAAACAAGCGTTGGCGACCCCCTCACGACGGCTTGAAGAACATCATCCCGACCCCCATTTTCTCCAGCCCTTCTTCGGCCCAATGCTGCAGGAGGGCTGTGTCGTCTTCGGTGATGGCGGCGAACATGGCCGGGATGGCACGCTGGTCGCCGATGGCCGCCAGGGCGCGCATGGCCTCCAGACGGGCGGCGGGGGAGCCGTTTTGCAGGGTCTCCAGCAGGGCGGGGACGGCGGGTTCGCCGAGGGCGGTCAGGGCGTCCCGCGCCAGGGAGGCCAGCAGACGGTCTTCTTCGCCCAGAAGGGGGGTCAACGCGGCAACGGCCTGGGAGGCTTCCGCCTCATCCAGGCCGGTTTGGGCGTGATGACGCAGCCCGAGGGCGGCGCACTGACGGATTTCCGGTTCCGGGGCGCGGAGGGCGTGCAGCAGGGAGGTCAGCGCCCGGGGGTGGGGTATCTCTCCCAGGGCGCGCAGGACCCACCAGCGCAGGTCGGGGTCGGGAGAATCCAGCAAGGGGAGGAGAACTTTCAGGGAGGCCGGGCCTTTTTGAAGCAGGTCCGTTGCGGCCTTTTCGGCAGCCTCCTCATCCCCGCGGGCGAGGGCATCCACCAGGGGGCGGATTTCCTCCGCAACCGGCGCGGCGCTCATGCCGGGTTGGGCGGCGGGATGGGCAGGTCTTCTTTGGCGGTGTTCACCCACTTGTCGCCTTCGTCAATCAGCATTACGGGGATGTCGTCCACGATGGGGTACTTGCGTCCGCAATCCTGGCAGATGAGCCAGGATTCTTTGTAGTATTCCAGCAGGCCGTCTTTTTCACGCACGCAGGCGGGACAACGCAGGATGTCGAGCAGGTCTTGACTTACCATGAAAAATCTCCTTGATGGTTTGGTATCTGGTGATTACGCTCCGCTCCATTGGAGCATTTTGGCTTGCACGGATTCGAGAACGGCATCGCGCAGAAATGCGCTCGCGTTCAGAATTTCGATGCCAATCAAAACGCCCTCTGCGTCGAGTTCCGCGGTGATATTGGGACTGATTTCGACGCTGCCCGCTTCGGGGCCATCCGAGAGCGTCAGGTGCAGTACGTCTTCGTCTTCGAAATATGCCAGGCGGGGGGACTGCCGTTGTTCAGGCATTGGCGAGGGAGATGCCGGGAAAGTGATGGCAGGGTCTGTGCCCTCACCCCCGGTCCCTCTCCCATTTCTGGGAGAGGGGAGTCTGGGCAGCGGCGAGAACGGGGAGAGGGTCGCCGTGTTCGACATACGACTCGATGAGTTTGCGGGCGACATCCTGGGCTATCTCAACGGTCTCGGCGATGGTGCGCCCCTGTGCAATCAGGCCGGGCAAGTCGTCGCTGGTAGCCAGGTAGCCGCCTTCCTCCAAAGGTTCAATGTGCAGGTTGAGGATGATTTCGTCCATGAGATGGATTCTCTCCGCAGTTCTGGCCGTCTTACCGGCAGGATTCTCTCCAGGCGTCCAGTTCCCAGTGCTTCTTGAGAAAATCGAAGTTCATGGCGTTGGCCTGGGGACAGAAATCCGCTGTATTCAGTTCGTATTCTACCCCAAAAACGGCTTTCCCCGCCTCCACGAAGGGAGCAAGCAGGTCGCACTCGTTGTACGAGAAACATTCCTCGTTCAGCGCCCAATCGAAATCGGAAAGAAGGTCGGGAATCTGGTCGAGGTCGTTCTTCAGACCAATGGAGAGGTCGCGGGAATGGGCTTCGGAGGCCAGAAAGCGGTTGTAGGCCAGTTGGTCATCGGCGGTGAGGGGAAAGCCGGTATCGTTGGCGTAGCCGTCCACGTTGTCCGGCTCCACGCCGTCGCAGTTCTTTTGGACGGCCAAATCCAGGCGGGCGCGCATGATGGGGGCGAGAAGGTCTATCTGCCGGATGTCGAGCCAGGATTCGCCCTCCCAGTTGTCCAGCGGCTTGCCAATCACTTCGGGGGGGAAGTCGTCTTTGTCGGGACGCCAGTCCTCCCAACTGCCGGCGCTGAAATAGCAAATCACGATGCGCCCATCGGCGTGCAACTGGTCTATGACGCTTTGGGGGGCTTCGAACAGGTCAATGTCGTACATCGCCACGTCGAAGGAAGTATCTATGGCATCGTTGTTGCTCAACTGCCACTGCCAGGATGTGCCGGGGGCGGGCTGCCACCAGGTTTGCTCCGCAGGTGTGGGGCTGGGGCTTGGGGTGGAGGTCGCCGTAGGCGCAGCCGCCGGGCCGCGGGATACCAGCGGCAGGTAGACGCGGTAAGCGCCCGCGGCAGCCGCGCCGGTCAGGAGGAGCAGGAGGAGGGTGATGGGGAGGAGGCGTTTCACGGGGGGAAGTTTGAAAGTATGCAAGTTTGAAAGTATGCAAGTATGCAAGTGTGCAAGTGTACAAGTGGGAAAGTGGCAAGTATGCAAGTAGGAAAGTTTGAAAGTGGGAAGGTGGGCGGGCCGCTTTTTGTGCCTTGTACATGCCTGACCGCCAACCGCTGACCCCTGACGCCTGTTTCCTGACCGCTCCCTCACTTCTTCTTGGAATCGGGGCGGCAGGGGTGCTGCGGGTCGGGGTGTTTGGGGGGCATCCCCTTGGTGCCGGGGCCGTACTGACACACCGCCCGCCAGGGGAGATAGTGGGTGAAAAATTCGTCCCGGAAGTACACCTGCCCGCCGCGATAGACGGTGCGGGTCACGGTCACGTCGGCGCCTTCGGCAGCCCAATCCACCTGTTTGATTTCGCCCTTGGCGAGTTTGGGATTCTCCTCGTAGAGCGGGTCGGGCGGGTCAACGCGGTTGACGGGGCCGGTGGTGCTCCACTCCACAGTGCGCCCGTCCGAGGTGGAGTAGAACTTCCAGGTCAGGGTGCGCGCCGCGGGGTTGACGTAGGTCTCCATCAGCAGCCAGTAGGGGGTATCGTTCTGGAACTTGAAATCCACCACCGGCACGTACACGGTGGCATCCAGCCCGGCCAGTTTGGGATTGACGGCTCCGCTGTAAGTCTGTTCGTAGTAGTACACCCGGTAAGCGTGCGGATGGCGCTCCACCACCGGATAGCCTCCGAAGAAGACGGTGCGGAACAGGGTGGTGCTCACCTGGCACACCCCGCCGCCGACCCCCTTGATGGTGCGGTCGCCGTAGATGATGAGCGCCTCGGCGTACCCCGTATCCAGGCTGACATCGCCGAGCACCTCCCCCATCGAGAAAACCGCCCCCGGAGGCACCAGTACGCCGTGGAAGCGCGCCGCGGCGGTCTGGATGTTGTGGATGCGCCCCGAACTGGAGCCGTAAAAATAAGTGGTGTGCTCGCTGACCAGTTCGGTGATGCCCAGGTCGGCGGCGGTGGCATCATCCCCTACGGCGGGGAGGCTGTAATCGAAGACCACGGGGATGTCGTGCTCCCCGGCGGCCAGTTGTTCGTTGAGGCTCTGAAGAGTCTCGGTGACGAGCAGATGCCGCCCGATGACCGCATTCTGGATGCGTACCAGTTCGCGGCTTTCGTCATCGAAGTAGAAGCGGGCGTTTTCCGCTTTGCGTTCCAGTTGGGGGGCGGCATCCTCCAGCAGGGGGCGCAGAAAATCGGTCTCCAGCCCCACCTGAAAGCGGGCTGCGCCTTCGGGGGTCTCGACGCGGGTGATGGTAAGGTGCCGCGCCACTTCCTCCGGCGGGAACTCCCAGGGGCCGGGGTCGCCTTCCTCCGCTTTCGGGACGCGCAGCACCAGCGGGGCGGAGAGAATCTCGCGGGCGGTCTCGGCTTCTGCATCGGCATCCAGCACTGCGGGGGGCGTTTCGCGCACCACGAGGAAGATTTCGGCGCTTTGCAGGTTTTCCACCGGTGGGCGGATGGCCTCCAGCGTACCGGGGATATCCACCTGCCGCCCGATTTGACCGGGCACGGCCTCCACCTCCAGGCCGCGAATCTCCAGTTGGGCTTCGCGGGTCGGGCGGTTGACGGCGTCGGCCACCATGCGGAGGGCGTTTTCGGCGATGCGCTCATCGAAGACCAGGGCGGGGGGCAGACTGATGCCGCTTTGCCAGGCGCTCCATTGCGCCTTCAGGCGGGCGAGAGGGCCGCCCGTGCGTCCCCAGGCGTAAGCCTGCCGGGCGCTGCGCTCTGCATCCAGGAACAGCCCCAGTTCGCGGGGGGAGAACTCCCAGCGACTGGCGCCGTCCAGGAGGGTGATTTTCCCCTCCTGCGGGTAAGAGATGTCCTCTTCCAGGCGGGCGGCGGCTTCCTCGGGGCGCAATCCGCTCACCTCCACGTCGCCCAGATACACGCCGGGGTAAATCCGCCCTGCGTAGCGCGCTTCGAAGGCGATTCCCAGCAAAAGGGAGGCCGCTACAAAGAGTGCCACGCCGCCCAAAAGGGAGGCGGTCACGGTTTGTATCAGGGTATCCAGGTCTGGTTTGGGGTAGGGGGGATTTTCTCGCATGGCAGGCTCGCAGGGATTGTACTACAGGAGACGGTGGGTGGTGGGTGGCGACACCCCCTACAACGATTCTTCTCCCCTCCGGTTCCCGCCTGAGGGTATAATGGTGAAACCGTTTCCGTTCTATGCGGAAGCCTGCAAACCTTTCTGCTTGCAGATTCTTACCTTCTTATACTCTCACCTTTTTGGAGGCAATCCATGCAGCAATCCGATTTTCCCAGGGGACTGGGCACGCTGGTAACCCACCTGGGCGAAGGACACAACGCCCATCATGCCCACATCACACCTATCTTTCAGACATCCACCTTCAGTTTTCCCGACGTAGCCACCGGAGCGGCCTTGTTTGGCGGGGAACAAAAGGGATATGTTTACTCCCGCATCGGGAATCCCAACTTCGACGTGCTCATCCGCAAATACGCCGCCCTGGAGGCCTTTGACCTGCTCCAGATGCAGCCGGGCAAGGACGTTTTTGATGTCGCCGACGGGCTGGTCTTTTCCTCCGGCATGGCCGCTATAGCCACCGCGCTCCTGGCGCATCTCAGCGCCGGAGATACCCTGCTCACGCAAGAAGCCATTTACGGCGGCACTTTTGGCCTTTTCCATAACCTCATCCCGTTGCTGGGCATCAACGTAGTCTGGGTCAGCGACCCCGTGCCGGAGAACTGGGAAGCAGCCTTCAAAGAATATCCCGATGCCAAAGCCGTTTACGTGGAAACCCCGGCCAATCCCACCATGGATGTGGTGGATATCGCCGCGGTGGCCGAAATCGCGCACCGTCACGGGGCCTGGCTGATGGTGGACAACACTTTCGCCACCCCCTACGGACAGCGCCCCTTCACTCTGGGGGCGGACGTGGTGCTTCACTCCACCACCAAGTACCTCACCGGTCACGGCGTCGTCGTCGGCGGCGCGGTCATCAGCACCCATCTGGATTACGTCCGCGACGAACTCAAGAGCCGCCAAAAATCCCTGGGAACCAATCCCAGCCCCTTCGATACCTGGCTGGCAAACCTGGGGCTGAAAACTTTTGAGGTGCGGATGCAGCGCCATTGCGAGAACGCGATGCAGGTAGCCCGCTATCTTGAAACCCACCCCAAAGTGGAGCGCGTCTTCTACCCCGGCCTGGAAAGCGACCCCGGCCATGAGATTGCCAAAAAGCAGATGCACTGTTTCGGCGGCATGATTTCCTTTGAACTCAGGGGTGGTCTGGAGGCCGGCGCAACCCTGATGAACAGCGTACGCACCGCTACCCTGGCGGTCAGTTTGGGCAACGTGGATACCCTCATCGAGCACCCCGCCAGCATGACTCACGCCGGGATGCCCCGCGATGAACGGCTCAAGGCGCGCATCACCGACGGGCTGGTGCGTATTTCGGTGGGCATCGAAAACGTGGAAGACATCATCGCCGACCTCGAGCAGGGGCTGGCGCAGATTTCCTGACTCCACCGCCGCACATGGCTCCTGCCCTCTCCGTTCTTCTGCCGTGCTACAACGCCGCCGATACGCTGGATGAAGCCCTGGAGAGTCTGGCGGAGCAAACTTTTCGGGATTTCGAAGTGGTAGCCGTGGATGACGGCTCCGCCGATGCCACCCCGGATATCCTGACCCGATGGAGTGGGCGCGGACTCCCTTTGCGGGTGGTTCGCGCTCCCCATCGGGGGCTGGTGCCGGCTTTGAAGGAGGGCCTGGCGGCCTGCCGCGCCCCGTTGGTTGCCCGCATGGACGCCGATGACCGCGCCCACCCCGAGCGTTTCACCGCCCAGGTGGATTTCCTGCGCTCCCATCCCGCCGTGGATGTGGTTTCCTGCCTGGTGGAGGCCTTCCCCAAAGCGCAGGTGCGCCCCGGCATGGAGCGCTATCTGGCCTGGCTCAACGCCCTCGTTACCAGCGAAGCCATCCGCCGCGAGATTTTCGTCGAGAGTCCCCTCGTCCATCCCAGCGTAGTCTTTCGCAAGGCCGCGGTGGAATCCGTCGGCGGCTACCGCGAGGCATCCTGGGCGGAGGATTACGACCTGTGGCTGCGTCTCTGTTTGCGGGGGGCGCACTTTGCCAAAGTGCCGCGGGTTTTGCACTTCTGGCGGGAGCGCCCACAGCGTCTCACCCGCCGTCATTCCCGCTACAGTCTCAAGAACTTCCTGCGCGCCAAAGCCCACTACCTGAAACGCGGCCCCCTGAGCGGGCGCGATGCCCTCATCCTGTGGGGTGCGGGGCAGATGGGGCGCTGGTTCAGCGCCGCTCTGTTGGAAGAAGGTCTCTCCCCGGCGGCCTGGGTGGACATCGACCCCCGCAAAATCGGGCGCACCCGCCGCGGCGTGCGCGTCCATTCGGTGGAGGCGCTGCCTGCCCTGTGGGCGGAGTACCGCCGCCCGGCCTTGCTCGTCTCCGTCGGCGCCCGGGGAGCGCGCCCTCTCATCCGCACCCGCCTGCAAACCTTCGGCCTGCGCGAAGGCGTGGACTGGTGGGCAGTGGCGTGAAAGTATGCAAGTGCGAAAGTAGGCAGGTAGCAAGTACGAAAGTAGCAAGTGTGAAAGTGTGCAATCACCCCCGTCACCCCATCTCATCTCATCATTCCCCCACCCCATCTCCTCCCCATCTCCTCATCCCATGACCTCATCCCCCCTCACCCTCCCTCTCTCCCCCGGCATGACCCATGAGATGACCTTCGAGGTCACGCCCGAATACTCCGCCGCGCATATCGGCAGCGGGACGGCGCAGGTGCTCTCCACTCCCTGCATGATTCTCTTCATGGAACGCACCGCCCAGCGCTTTCTGGCCCAGTACCTGCCGGAAGGCTACACCAGCGTGGGGACGCTGGTCAACGTGCGACACCTGGCGGCCACGCCCGTAGGAGAGACGGTGCGCGTCCGCGTCGAAGTCCTGGCGGTGGATGGCCGCCGCGTCACCTTTGCGGTGGAGGCCCGCGATGCCCGCCAAAAGATAGGCGCGGGAGAACACGAGCGCTTCGTCGTCAATGAGGCGCGTTTCTTGCAAAAAGTGGCCGGCTGATTGCCCGGCAAAAAGGAGAATCCCCTTGCGTGTGCTCTACGACGGCTGGGACGTGGCTTATGCCCCCAACAGCCCGGCCTCCCTTCACCTCTTCGATTTACTCTCCCAACGCCCCGCGGGCATTGAGTCGCTGGTGGCCTTGCCAGCCGCGGGAGGCGGGGCGGGCTGGCTCCCGGAAGGGGTGGAGGTGGAGGTCTTTCCGCTGGAGAACACGACTGCCAACCGCCTGCGCTGGGAGCAGCGCATTTTGCCGCGCCTGGGGCGGGCGCACGCCGCCGACCTGCTCCACCTGATGAGCGCTTCTCCGGCTTTGTTCGGCGCGCCGCCCACG
>DRKV01000224.1 GCA_011051635.1 Chloroflexota bacterium
ATTCTCATCAGGCCTTTGGGGAGCGAATACATCCCCCTCGCCCTTCGGGCCAATGAACTGCGTCTGGCGGTGCAAATCCACTTCCCCGGCAGAGCGCTCGTTCCGCTTCAAGAAGGCCACCCCCGGCCCCACAGAACGGGTGAAGGAGCCGGGAGTCTTCAACACAGCCGCGCTGGCGGTATCCAATAGCATGACGGCAGGCCCCCTGCGCAATGACTCAGCGCGACTCTCCCGCTTTTGACCGTTTTCGACAAAGATGGCCGGGCCATGTCTTCCCGTCCAGTACAAAAACAGATACCACCACACCTTGCCGCGCTCCCCCAAGAAGCGCACCGGCAGAACAAATTGGGCAAAAAATCCCATCCACAGGATAAGCAGTACCACGAACAACGCAATCGCGCCAAGCCACATGCCCACACCGACAGGATAGAAACTGGTGACAACATAGTCAAAAGCCACTTGGGGGTGTTTCTTATCCGCAATATTGAGGGCATACAAGCGCCCTTCTTTCCCCACCACATAGACAAAGTCACTTCCAGGTTTGAACACCACAGCCCGAACACCCTGCGGCAAAGGGAAAAGAGGCGCATCCGCGGTAAGCGGATTCACTCGCCCCTCAATGAATTCCAGGATTTGCAACCCCTTGTCCTCCACAGATGCGAATATCCACACTTTTTCGCTGTTTTGCTCCGGGGGGAAGGCTATCGTCACATGCCGCACCACACCAATTTCTCTGGCAGCCCCTAGAGAGACCGGCTTATTGGGAGGACTAACGGAGGCGACCTCCACACCGCCAGTCACCTCAGCAAGGATAGCAACGTTCCCTCCCAACATATCCACATCTACGATTTTTTGTGAGTTGAACTGATTACCTTGCAACAACGGCACCGGCTTCGCAGGAACGGTGATGTCGTATACCAACAGCCCCCCTTCTCCAGCGGCTATGAACAGGCGACTGCCCTGGACGACCAAGTCAGAAACCCGGCCCGTATCCAGGGGAATCCGCGCCACCTCCTGCGGCGTCTCCGGATTGGAAACGTTTACCACGGCAACACCCGCTGTCCCATACCCCACAAGGACATAATCTTCTTCTCGCAAAGCGAGTGTATTTGCCGGGTTCTTGCCTGCCCACGGTGGAGGCCGAAGCGCGCCCACTTCTTGCATGATGTCCGAGTTCACCTGGATAATCCGCAAACCAAATTCACCATCGGCCACATACAGGCGATGTCCAGAAGCCGCCAGGTCCATGGCTTCTCCCGGCGTATCAAAACGGGACAACTCCACAAACCCCTTTGTTCGGTTCTCTTTCTTTTCGGGCAACTGGAGCAGAATAACTCCATATCGTCCTGCGGCCAGGTAAGCCTGGTCGGAACCTGGACGTAACACCAGAGCATACGTCTGCACGCGGGTATGCCGCCAGACCAATGCCAGGCCGACCAGGAGCAACACTCCTGTCATCCACATCAATCGTCGTCGGGTCTTCCGTAACGTATCCATGAACAGATTGTATAAAAAACTATTTTGAATTGCAACCTTTTGTCCGAGGCGTCGTCGTTTCCCGCCGCCTTTAGTTATACCCCAAATTCGGCCAAACGGCTACCAAAATCAATGGATGGGAGCGCGCAAGAAATGCAGAACCCGTTGTCGCTCTGGCGACTTGGTTGGCGGCATTTGCGCTTTTGCCACACGGAGACACAAGATACACGGAGAAAAAACGCTATAGCCGAGTGGTACACGAAAAATTGCGGTCGCAGGACAACTGCTCGCAGTTGTCCTACCCAAAACGTGAGCGCCCCCCTCGCTTGAACCATCCTCACAGAATGGTAAGAAAGTACTATCTGGGGGAATAACGCTTGCATTTCCCCCTTTTTTCGGCTATACTGTGGGAGACCGTGGGAAAAAGTGGCACAAAGTGGAGCGCCGGGAGACCGGCGTTCCGTCGTTAAAAGGAATAACAGAACAAATGTTCCTGGGACAGTACCAACACCGCATCGACAGCAAGGGCCGCCTGACCATCCCCTCCCGCTTCCGGGAGATGCTGGCATCGGGCGCGTATGTCACCCTGGGCTTCGACCGCAACCTGATGGTGCTGACCCCCGATGCCTTCCAGAGCATTTCGGAGCGCGTCAACCAGATGAGCCTCACCGACCCCACAGCCCGTCAGTTGCGGCGACTCATCTTCGCCACCGCAGACCGCGTAGAAGTAGACCGCTCCGGGCGTATCCTCATCCCCCAATTCTTGCGGGAGACCGCCGGCCTGGAAAACCAGGTGGTTGTGGTGGGTTCGGGTACCTATTTTGAACTCTGGGCTCCCGAAGAATGGAGCAAGCAGGCCAATGAGATTCAGAACACCGAAGCCAACGCCCAGCGCTTCGCGGCCTTCGACCTTTCCGTGAGCACATGACCCCCGTCCGTCCGCACCTGCCGGTACTTTACCAACAAGTCATTCGCTATCTTCAGCCCCATTCCGGCGGGCGCTACGTGGACGGAACCGTGGGAGCCGGTGGACATGCCCGCGGCATTCTGGAGGCCAGCGCTCCCGACGGCCTTCTCCTGGGGCTGGATGTAGACCCGCAAGCCCTGGAACTGGCGCAGGCGTATCTGGCCCCCTTTGGGAAGCGCGTAATTTTGCGGGAAGCCTCCTACACCGCGCTGGAAGAAGAAATCCGCGCTTTGGGGTGGGAGGGCGTGGACGGAATCCTGCTCGACCTGGGGCTTTCCTCCATGCAACTGGACAGGCCGGAACGCGGCTTCTCCTTCCGGGAAGACGCCCCTCTGGATATGCGCTTCTCGCCTCGCTCGCCACAAACCGCCGCCGACCTGGTCAACACCCTCCCGGAGGCAGACCTGGCCGACATCATCTACCGCTACGGAGAGGAACGCCGCTCCCGGCAGGTAGCGCGTGCCATCGTTGCCGCCCGCCCCATCCACACCACCCGCCAACTGGCCGAGGTGGTCGCCCGTGTCATCGGCAGTGGACGCCCCGGCATTCATCCGGCAACGCGCACCTTCCAGGCGTTGCGTATCGCCGTCAACCGGGAACTGGAAAACGTGGAATCCGTCCTGCCCCAGGCCATCGCGGCGCTGCTTCCCGGCGGACGGCTGGCCGTCATCAGTTTTCACTCCCTGGAAGACCGCATCGTCAAGCACTACTTCCGCCGGGAAAGCCGGGATTGCATCTGCCCCCCCCGGCAGCCGGTTTGCACCTGCGGCCACACCGCCCAGGTTCGGGTACTGACCCGCAAACCCGTTATGGCATCGGCAGAGGAACGCGAACAAAACCCCCGAGCGCGCAGCGCCCGCCTGCGCGTCGTGGAGAAGTTGCCCGCAAGGCTGGCATGAGTCTTGCAGAAAACTGGATAAAACCCGCCAAACCGCAACCTCACCCGATTGGAGAAAGTCATGCAGTACGCCCATCGTCTTACCCAAGCCTACCAGGTCACCCCATGGCGCAGACAGGCCATCTGGCTGGGGTCTTTTCTGTTGGGACTGGTATCGCTGGCTCTCCTGGCCAGTCTGTACCTGAGCGTGACTTCACGCGCTGCCACCCTGGGGCGCGAAATTCAGTACATGCAGGCTGAAATCGAGAGGACGCGGCGCGTCAACGCCGATTTGACGGTCCAACTGG
>DRKV01000225.1 GCA_011051635.1 Chloroflexota bacterium
AGGGAGCAGGGATTGGGAATTGGGTGATTGGGTAACGGGGTACGCTGTACGCTGTACGGGGTACGGAATACGGCCAGAGGGCCACGTCGGCGCGGCGGCAGAGGGGCGGGGAGGGAGGAGGATGAGCGCCGAGGGCGCGCTCGCGGGGGCCGATGAGGAGGTAATCGGCAGGAACGAGGTAGGGCAGGTCGGCAGGAGTGAGACTCCCGGCAAAGAAGTGTAACACAGCCGCCTCCGCAGCCTCGGCTTCCACCGTCTCGAAGGGATGCCCGTACACCACGCCGCGCCCTGCAAAGGCCGGGATGAAAACGCTCAACTGCGGCGAGGCCAGAACGACGCTCTCCGGCGGGGTATTCGCCGCAATCCAGTTCAGGACATCGGCCTCGGCGCGGGTCAGGTAAAGTTCGGGAGGCGGGGCGGCGGGGAAGGAAAGCACCGTCAGGAGAATGAGCAGGACGGTAGGCGCGGCCAGCGCGCCGGCCAGGGCAACCGCGAGACGGCGGCGCGCCCCATCCCAGGCGGTGAGCGCCAGCGCGCCCAGCCCCGCCAGCGGGACGTACACGCCCATCAAAAAGCGGCGCTGCAAGGAAAGGGGAGCGTAGAGCAGGAGAAAAGCCGCCGTCACCCACACCCACAGCAAGGAAGGCCGCTCCCGTCCGCGCAGCGACCACAAGGCCAGCGGCAGGAGGGGAGAGAAGGCCAGGAGCACATCCCACCAGGGAGCCGCAGGGGTCAGGTTTTGGGCATTCCAGGCGGCCAGGAGGGGGTCGGCGCGCACGGCCCATTGGGTGTAGAGCAAATAGGGAAGGCCGCCCGCCACGAGGGGCAGAAGGGAGCGGAATCCCTCCTCAAGGGCGCTCCACCTGGGGGGAACGCGCACCCGCCCCAAAGCGAGTCCGCCCCGCACCAACAGGACGAGCACCATCCCAAAGGGAGAAATCACCGCCAGGAGCAGGGAAATCCATCCATCCAGCAGCATCTCCTTCTTCTCCGGCGGCCTGGGGATGAGCAGGAGGAGCGCCAGCGCCAATCCGAGAGGGAAATGCGGATTGACGTAGGCGGAAAGAAAGGGGTAGGCCTCCGGCACGCTGAAATCCGTCGGGATGAGGCCGAAAGGCAGCGCCAGCCAGCCCATCCCCGAACCGAGAGCGGCGAAAGCGAAGGCCGTTTTGCGCGCCCGCGGGGGCAGATAGGCGGCGTAAAAGGCATCCAGGGCGTAGAGCAGGGCCGCCGTCCCCGCCAGCCGCGCCAGGTGGTAGGTCAGCGGGATGGGGAGATGCAGGAAACGGGCGAGGTGCCCGAGAAAGAGGTAGTAGAGAAACAAAAAAGCGCCTTCCCCCGGCTCGGCGGTGAAAGCCAGACGGTAGCGCCACGCCCCCTCCCAGCCCTGCCGCATCTTGGCAAGGTAGGAAGCCCCGTCCAGAGGATTGTATAGCAGGCCGCTGAAGACGTGCATCTCACCCGCGACGCGCCAGGCGTAGAGATAGGGGAGACTGGCGAGAAGAAGCACCAACGCGCCGATGAAGTAGAAAAAACGGGGAGATTCGCGGCGAAGCATGGTTTCATTGTACCTGTCCCCGGTTTTCGCCGCAAGCAGGGTTTCGCGATTATAATGGGTGCATGGCGCACAAGAAAACCCTCTACGAACTCCAGAAGACGGATGACGAGATACGCCGCATCACGACGCGGCTGGATGAAATTGAAACCCTCCTCGCTAACGACGAGAGCGTCCGCAAGGCAAAAACCCAGGCGCTGCAAGCCAAGAAGGGGGTCAAGGTGGCGGAAGCCGCCCTGAGCAAGGCCGAAGAAGCGGTCCAGCGGCAGACGGTCAAACTGGAACACAATCAGGCCGCCCTCTACGGGGGGAAAGTCACCAATCCCAAAGAACTGCAAGACCTGCAACTGGAGGCCGCGGCCCTCAAACGCCGCATCGCCCGCCTGGAAGAAGCCCAACTGGAGGCCATGCAAACCGTAGAGAAGGCGCGCCTGCGCTACAAAAAGGCGGTACGCCTGTACCGCAAGGCGCAAACCCGGCAAAGCGAACAGCAGGCCGGTTTGCGGGGCGAGATAGTCACCCTGAAAGCCAAAAAGGAAAAACTGCTCGCGGAGCGCGAAACGCTGGCCGCCCAACTGCCCGCCGATGAATACCGCCTGTACGAAGACCTGCGCGCCGCCCGCAAAGGCGTCGCCGTGGCCGCCGTCCAGAACGAAGCCTGCAACGCCTGCGGAGCCACCCTCAGCACCCGCCTGCTCCAGGCCGTCCGCTCTCCCACCCACCTGGCGCGCTGTCCCAGTTGCCGCCGCATTCTCTACGAACCGCGATGAACTTCTTCCGCACCCTCGACCTGGACCGCATCTCCTTCTGGTTCGGCTTTGCCGCCGCGAGCATCCTCTGGTGGTTCATCAAACTCGTGCGCCCCACCGTGCGCTAGGGCTGGGAACGGGCGCGCTACAACCTGAAAGGGCTGCGTGAACGCGTCTCCACCGGCACGGAGGTGCGTCACCGCGAAGATACCCTGCGTTACGCCCAGGGGATGCACCTC
>DRKV01000226.1 GCA_011051635.1 Chloroflexota bacterium
GGGCAGTGAGGGTGCACCCGGCGGTCTGGGTGTGGAAGCGCAGCCACCAGGAGCGAGGGTTCTTGGCACCGAAGCGGTGGCGCATCTCTCTGGCCCAGATGCGCCGGGCGGCCCGGAACTTGGCAATCTCCTCGAAGAAATCGTTGTGGGCGTTGAAGAAAAAGCTCAGGCGAGGAGCGAATTCGTCCACGTCCAGCCCCCGCTCGATACCAGCCTTGACGTACTCGAAGCCGTCGGAGAGGGTGAAGGCCAGTTCCTGCGCGGCGGTGGAACCCGCCTCGCGGATGTGGTAGCCGCTGATGGAGATGGTGTTCCACTGCGGGAGATGCTGCGTGCCGTACTCGATGGTATCGGTCACCAGGCGCATGGAGGGTTCCGGCGGGAAGATGTACTCCTTCTGGGCGATGTATTCCTTGAGGATGTCGTTCTGGATGGTGCCGCGCAGTTGTTCGGGGCGCACGCCCTGCTTCTCGGCCACGGCGATGTACATCGCCCAGATGACCGCGGCGGGCGAGTTTATCGTCATGCTGGTGGAGACTTTATCCAGGGGGATGCCCCGGAGGAGAATTTCCATGTCCTTGAGGGAGGAGACGGCCACTCCGCACTTGCCGAACTCCCCCAGGGCTTCGGGAGCGTCGGTATCGTAGCCCATCAGGGTGGGGAGGTCGAAGGCAATCGAGAGGCCGGTCTGCCCCTGTTCCAGCAGGTAATGGAAACGCTCGTTGGTCTCCTCGGCGGTGCCAAAACCGGCGAACATGCGCATCGTCCACAGGCGGCCGCGGTGCATGGGGGCGTGAATGCCGCGGGTGTAGGGGTATTCGCCGGGGTTGCCCAGGTCGCGGAGGTAATCCAGGCCGGACACATCCAGCGGGGTGTAGAGGCGGTTGACAGGCTCGGAGGAAGTGGTGATGAATTCCTCCTGCCGCTCCGGGAAACGCTCCAGGGACTTGCGCAGGGTACTCTCTTCCCATTGCTCCAATGCCCGTTGGATTTCCGTCAGTTTCTTGGGGTCGTACATGAAGGTCCTCCTTGCTGCAAGCGAGTGTGTGGCACCGGTTCCAGGATTATACCGCGGGCGGGAGAGTAAGACCCCCCTGCGCCGCTACGTCAGGGGTAGAAAGGAAGTGTAGGTAGCCCCCGCCGCCCTCACCCCCGCCCCCTCTCCCATGGTGGGAGAGGGGAGTCCAACCACAGGGAGGACGGGGTGAGGGTGTTCGTCGCATAATTTCTCTACGTTTTCTTGCCCTACCCCGCTGCGTCAGGGAGAAAGAGCAGCACAAGAATCGGGTACAATAGAGCGGCAAGGAAACCCCGTTCTTCCTCCCCCCGATTCTGTTCAAGCAGGAGATTATGACACGTCGAAGCAACGAATCCTGGCTGACGGCGCTGCGCGGCCCGGAACAAGGGCAGGCACTGGAAGAGTTGAGAGCACTGCTGTTACGCGGCTTGCGCGCCGGCCTGAATGGACGGGTCAGCCTGGAAAGGCAGGACATCCTGGACGATTTTGTGCAGGATGCACTCGTGAAAATCATAGACCACCTGGACGACTTTCGAGGGGAAAGCCAGTTCTTGACCTGGGCGCACAAAATCGCTATTCGGGTAGCCTACTCCGAGTTGCGCCGCCTGCGCTGGCGGGATGTTTCTCTGGAAGACTTGCTGCCGGAGGACAGCGATGGGGATTTCACGCCCAGGGTATTGTCGGATGCCGCGCCCGGCCCGGAGACGCAGGCATCACGCCGTCAAATGATGGCAATGGTGGAACAAATGTTGATAGAAGCGCTTACGGAGCGCCAACGCAAGGTGATGATGGCCGTGATGGTGGGCGGTATGCCCCTGGAAGAAGTCGCCCGCCGGATGAACACGAACCGCAACGCCCTGTATAAGGTGCTGCACGACGCCCGCAAGCGGATGAGGAGCGCGTTACGTGAAAAAGGTCTCTCTCCCCAAGAGATTCTGGCGGTTTTTGAAGATTGATACCTGGCTCCCCTGGAGGAACGTCCCCTCCGAAGGGAAACAGGAAAGAACAGAGGTAGCCGAAATGCTGCATGTAGACGTATTGAAATCTATGGTGCGCGGCATCGCAAACACCCAGGAAGAAGAACTGACCTGCGACGAATGTTTTCAGGAGGTGGATACCTTCGCGGAGATGGTACTGGCAGGGAAGAACGCGGCAGAAGCCATGCCTCTGGTGGAACACCACCTGCAAACTTGCCGCTCTTGCCGCGCGGAATTCGAGGCCCTGCTAGACGCGTTGCGCGCTATCCAGACGGAAACCGAGAGCAAGGCCCCATAGTCTTTCCGCCCCGAAAATGCAACAGGCTGGCATAAAGCCAGCCTGTGTTCGTGTATGAGCGCAGAAGTGATGAGGGGGGTTAACCGCTTTTTGTCGAGGCAGCCGCCGAAGCGCTTTCCGTCGTGGCGGAGGATTTTTCTCCCGTCTTGGCGGAGGCGTGACCATTGCCGTGTTTGCCATTCTTCGCGGCCCGGCCATTGCCGGAAGGTGAGCGATGGTCGGTAGCATAAAACCCAGAGCCTTTGAAGACGATACCAACGGGAGTATAGACCTTCCGCAAGGCTTTCTGGTGACACTCCGGGCACCACTTCAGCGGTTCATCGCTGAATTTTTGCTGCCTCTCAAATTGAATTCCGCAGTTCTCGCACCGATAGGTATAAATAGGCATAACACACCTCGACCAGCCGATAAATTTATGGCGGCACACACTGGCGCCGATTATAGCGCACTTCATACCCGCTGACAAGCGGGGCCAAACACTGGGTGCAAGCAAATGTCGTAGAAAACGGCGGTTGAAACTACACCAACATCTGTGAAGTTGCCCACGAAGTGGCGGCTGGAATCCAACCTGCGCAGGCAGGTTTCGCAATTGTTGCCGTGATTTTCACGCGGCATCCCCGCAGGGGGGCAGTCGCCAGGGCCGAAACGCATCTACAGGATTCACACGCATTCCAAACACCAAACAGCTGAACAGCCGGAAATGTTATACCAGAAAATTGTTAGAGATATATCAACGGACAGTATGGCAACAAGCCGCGAATTGCGCTCCTTTTTGAGCGTTCCCAACAGCAGGTCCATCGGTAGCAGAGACTGTCCCCTCACTTCCGACCGGCAAGAAGCCGAACTGCATCATGGCTCAACAGTGCCGGCGGAGGTGGCCGTAAGCGTGGGCGTCGGGGAGGGCGTGCGCGTAGGAACGGGAGTGTTCGTCAGGGTGGGGGTAGGCGTAGCGCGCAAAATCCGCAGATGTTCTATGGCCTCCGTGCGCCACTCCGGAGGCACATCCGCCTTGGGGAGCGCCAACAGAGCCTCCCAGGTAGCCTCAGCATCGCCAAAGCGTTCCAGGGCCTCTTGGGTCTGGGCTTGCCAGTAATACACCTTCCCCAGTTCAGCGTCGTTCTGCGCCAGTTTGCTACTGGCCTTGAACTGGGTGTTGGCCTCGGCAAAGCGCTCCTGAGCGTAAAAAGCACGTGCCAACCCAAAACTGGCCTCGAAAGAGTTCCTCTCCAGACGGCGGGCTTGCACGAAAGCCTCAACCGCCTCTTCGGGGTCGTCCACCTCCAAAGCCAGGTTGCCGCGCAGAAGGTAGGCATCCACCAAAGTGTCATCCAGGTCAAGCGCCTTCTGAACGGCCTCCGCTGCCCGCTCGTGTTTCCCCGTTGCATACAGGGCCTGCGCCAACGCCAGCCATCCCTGGGCATCGTCAGGGACAAAGCGCGTGTAGGTATCCAGGGATTGGACGGCATCCCGGGGTTCGTCGTTGAGCAAATAGGCCTTCCCCAGCACCAGATAAGCGGGTAGAAGGGTTTCATCCCGTTGATGGGCTTCCTGAGCAGCCTCCAAAGCGGCTCCGGCGTTACCGTTTCGCAGGGCCAGTTGCGCCCGATACAGGTACGGAAGCGGCGACTCGGGGAACAGCGAGAGCGTCTGCGTAATGGCCTCCGCTGCCTCCGGGCGGGCGTCTTCCAGCAGGTAGTAACGCGCCAGTTCCAGATAAGCCTCATTGAGGGCGGGGTCCAGGGCAATGGCCTGCTCCAGGTCGTCCAGCGTTTTCGGACCGGGCGCCTTTTCCAACGAGACGCGGGCGCGTCCCAAATAGGCGGGAGCAAATTCGGGGTTGCTCTCAATCGCCCGCGCGTACATCTTCAAAGCGTCGCTGGCCTTTCCTTCCAGGCGGTAGGTCTCACCGAGGTAGTACCACACATCCGCCGCCTCGGGGTCCGCCTGGACGACCTGCTCCCAAAACAGGCGCGCTTTCTCCATATCGCCGCGCTGGAAGGCGCGCAGCCCTGAAAGATAGGCCTCACTGATGGGATGCGGCGTGTTGACGTACAGCGGCGTAGGCGTATAAGTGGCATCCAGCAGCATGGCAAGCGGCGTCGGAGAGCGCCGCGGCGGGGTGGGCGTAAAGGGCGGCGTAATGGTCGCACTCGGTACCGTAGTCGGGGTGCGGGTCGGGAAAATCGGGGTAATGGTCAACCGCCTGCGGAAAGGAATCCAGGCGCGGCTGCTGCTCCCAAAAAGACCCATCCACAACATCGCCACCGCCAGCAAACCCACTATCCCCATCGCGACCATCTGCCAGCGCTTCACCGACAGGGGGGCGGGGGCCTTTTCCGCCTCTTCCGCTACCTGCACTTGCCAGCGCGCCGCGGGCACGGGAGCGGGCGTCACTTCATCGGGAGGGAGCGCACCAAACCACACCAGCCCGCGCCGCGCCCCGCGGTGGTCGGGGTCCCGTTTCAGGGCCTGTTGCAAACAAAAGACCTGCTCCTTGCGGCTCTCTACGAGGGCACTCATCAAGAACCAGTATTCCGCGTTCTCCTTGGTCTGCTTGAGCAGGCGCGTGGTCAAGTCGCGCGCCTTGATGCGGTTCCCCTCCGCCAATGCTTCTTGCGCTTTCTGGAACAGGATGTCTTCGTCCATACAGGCCTCATGAAAAGATAGTCTCAAATTTGTTTCAGTGTAGCACAGCCTGTCAGAGCGGGCAAGATGCTATAATCGGCGGCATGAAAATCGCCCCTTTCGCCGCTTTTTTCCTGCTTTTGGCCGCCTGCCGCCCTCTGCCCGCCCCCGCGCCAACGGTTTCTCCTCCCCCCCTGCCCCCCGTCACTTTGCGCCCCTACGCCAGCCCCAC
>DRKV01000227.1 GCA_011051635.1 Chloroflexota bacterium
GACGATCCTGGTAATCTTCGATCAAAATCTCATACGCTTCTCGTACAGATTTTGGTAGGGCAATTCGTTCAGGACCGCTCGAGTTTTCTCGGGAGCGGAAGAAGAATCGCTCACTATGTTTGGGTTCAATATTTTGGTTGGTGATACAGAGCCATCCCTCTTCGATTCGTTGACTTCCCTGAGGTTGTGGTAGTTCGGAACGATTTCGGCGAACTTCTAAGACATTCCAGAATTTGATGCGCGGATGCGGGTGCTGGAAGGGTTCCAGCAGCGCGTAGCACTTTTCTCCGTGAGTTATACCATCCGGGTTGTGGACTCGATTATTAGTTCGCGCGATAAACTTCTGTATCCTGGAAAGTTGCTTTTGGCTTAATTTTCGCCCCTTTGGGCCAATACCTCTAAGGGTTTTACTCGGTTTGAGGGGCCAATAGCTGGCACTCCAGGCTGCATACTGAAAGTCATTGGGTGGAGACTTTATTTGAAGGGCTGAGGTTCCTATTAACAGTTGTAAATACCAATTATCACCATCGCGCTCGACTCGTGTAGGCACTAACCAAGGAGCCTGCCTTGATGACAAACGGTAGCTCAGCGGGGTGTGGCTGAATGCTACAAAACATGCATTGGTTACCGTTTCGAAAACGGAACGCACCATTCCCCGCAGGCTGCTAGCAGGCAACGCGGGTTGGCCGTCTAGCTGGAAGAAGCGATAAGTTTTGTGCCCATTTGCATCCTCCCAAATGGCATGCGAATCAGAGATGAACAGGGGCGTGACCGCGCTTACCTGACAGGTTATGCGGCCGGTCAAGCCCACGTAACGGTCATGGGGCGGGGGCGGACAATTGCCAAGAACGTGATTCTCTGGTCTCGGCTTTCCTAAAAGACGTACGAAGTTGTATGGGTTAAGGAAGCGATATCCGCCAAATGGTGAAATGGAAGTGTGATCTCGTGAGCGTCTTTTGGTAGTACGCTGCTTGCGTCGCTTTGCCGACGTTAAAGGAGAGCCTGTTGTTTGTTGGGATAAATCTTGCACTTCATCGAGCAAACGGATCTGTGAAGCCCACTCGCCATCGGGTTCAAACTCGACACGCCGCCCCATTTGAATTTGGTCAAAATTACCTTGAATAATTCGCTTACGATTAAAGCGATACTCGTTACCGTCATCACCGCGAATCGAGCCTGTATAACCTTTCTTTACTGCGATAATAACCCCCTCAGGCATTGTCATCCTCCTTCCATTCACTCAGACTGGTGTACCATACGAACTGGGGCCGTCCAGCGCGGCTAAACGTCTTATAGTGAACCTGCACCCGCTGCCATCCAGGATCTGCGGGGTATGCGAGATGGGCCGCGCCCACGCGGTTCTCTTTCCAACGACCATTATTCATTTGTCGTTGCCCCCATAACAGGGCACTGGCCTCTTCCTCAAAGAAGACCACATCGGGATGTGCGTCCCAGTAGTTATCAGTCTGATAGTCCCCATCGGGCGGCTGTGTGCCTGCCGGGCCGACGAATCGCCAGGCGAACTTTTCTCCGTCCCGGCGCACTTCCAAGTCACCGTCTGCGCCAAAGAGACGCCCGCGCTGCAAAAGAACGGCTTTGTCGGGCAAGGTGTCTTTCTCAAATACAATCTTGCTGGCATATTCCCAGATGCGGTAGGGCATCTGGGCCAGATTGTTCCACTGCTCCAGGAACTTCACCAGGTCACTTTCGGCACAACGTCCGCCCCAGATGGAAAGTGCTTCTTTACCAACCTGGGATTTTGTTACTTGTTCCACCAGAGTTGTGAAATCCACAGCCTTCTTGTCGCTCATTGCTTGTCTCCCTTCAACACCGGATACAGGCCATCCACTTTACCAAAGTAGCTGTCTTCGGCCAGCTTGGGCAGTTCCGTGCGCTCAAAACTGCTCACTTGCTGATGGAAGGCTTTTACCCAATCTCCGGCAACTTTTCTCCACTCGTCCGAGTTGCCTTGCACTTCTGCTGTTTTGAAGATGCCGCTTTGGCCAGGGGTATCGGGTTCATCCAGTCCGGTAGGCAGGTCTTCCGGTGTGAGATAGCCGAAAGTGGCTTTCCAGTCTCGCAACTTCACCCGTCCAAAGCCCTTGGCCGCGCCAAAACCCACCGAGAGCCAGCCTTCCTCCAGATCGCGCAGCACCAATGCCAGCCAGCCCAATTCCCACGCTTGTGGGTTCTCCAGATACAGGCGTAGTTTGAAAGCCGGTCTCCACAAGGCCAGGGCATCGAACTTGAGATGCTCCGCGCCGCCGCCGGTGAAGCGGTCTATGGCCAAGAAGTCGAACATCTTGAGTTTTGGCGGCTGCTCTCCCGCGTAGGGTGCGTCTTCCACAATCAAGTGGCTGCCTCGCCGGGTGCTGCCGAACAACTGACAGGCCAGGCACAAGTGATCATCAGAGACGAGTGCATCGGAAGGCAACTTTGCTACATTCTTGAGCAAAGCATCGCAACTGGCTAGAGGCGCGCCCGGCCGATTCTCAACAGGACTGCACGCGGGGCATTTGAATAGAAACGCATCCAGATCACTGACAGCATGGGTTGTCAGTGATCGTGCGAGCCGTTCGGCGTGGGAACGCAACACACCCCGCAGCCCGGCGCCGGTGAGCACTGGATGCATCCAATCTCCCCACCGAGTCAACAGTGGAGCGTGATCAAAGCCGGAAGCTCCCGAAGCCATTGTGTCGTTGGTCAGCAACGGTCCTTCGGCTTGCAAGACACCCTCGATAATGAGCCAGCCACGGGGTACGGTGGGAGGCGTCCCATCCTCGACTGGTCGGACATTTATTGCTTGCAAGCGGGTTTTAAGCCAGTGAGGCTGGATGGTGGATTGGCTCCATGGTTCGTCCGACTGGAGGAAAGTCATGAGGCTATCCGATGTATTCAGGTCCAACGTTTTGTATTCAAGATTGTCAAGGGTCAACGCCCCCAGCCCTCGCGCCACTCGACCGCCCAACCAGGCGCGTCCTTCTTGCCATTCGGATAGAACAGCAGCCAATAGTTGTTCATCTTCCTCGTTTGTGTCGCGCAATTCAAGTCGTATATCGAACTCGGCGCCAGCGGGCAACACTTCGAGGTCGAACTTGACACTACCAGCCCGCGCCGCCGCACCGGTGATCCGATCAATGCCCACACCGTCGCGGATAAGTGCATGGGTAGTGTCATTCTGCAAACGGGCATTAAAAACAAGGATGCGTGAGGATGCCGATTGGGTGCCCTTCTCATCCGTCGGGTTGATATCCCCAAAAAGATGACAGACAGCACAAGAGCAAGATCGGAATTTTTCTCTTTCGTCTGCTGTCAATACCTTGCAGGGGGCGTGCCCCAGTCGCGGAGCCAACCGC
>DRKV01000228.1 GCA_011051635.1 Chloroflexota bacterium
AGGGGGCAGGAATCGGTTCTCCCCCCCGGTGGGGGGAGATGTCCGCAGGACAGAGGGGGGGGAAGCCGAGAGCGCGTTTTGTCCGCCGGTCAGGGGCCGGGGGGTTCGGAGGGGCGGACGATGAAGAAGGCTATCGCTCCCAGGACGGGGACGAAGCAAACCAGGGCAGCCCAGACGGCTTTGGCCGTGGGCGGCAGTTCCGCATTCCGCAACTGGAGCAGGGCAACCACCGCCGCGACCAGCCAGGCCAGCAGGAAAGCGAAGTTGCACAATTGAACGAGCAAGAAACCGAGGTTGAGACCGAGGTGTTCCATGGGAGGTAGTCGGGTAGTCGAGTGGTCGGGTGGTCAGGTAGTCGGGGCAGGCGGTCAGCGCTGGATGGCAGGGATGGAGACGATGTAGACGGCCTGGTAGGTCCAGTGCTGGCCGCGGGGGCCGCCGAGGAAGTGGAGGTAGGCGCCCACGGGGGCGACGACCGCGCCGGCATCCAGCGGCGCGGGAGGGGCATCCAGCGGGTTCCAGGCGTCGCTGTTCTCCGTGAAGACCCATCCCTGCGTTCCGCTTGAGTCGGGGGCGAAGAGGTACACCAGATTGGCGACGTTGCCGCCCAGGGGACGCGCTACAGGCTGCGGCAGGGGGACATCGGAGCGCCAGGGGCCTTCGGCGGTGCGCTCGCGGGCCGGGGCGTAAATCTCGTGCAGGGCGAGAGGGCCGTCGGCGTTTTCCCCGCCCAGGAGGTGGATGCCGTTGTCGGTGGCGAGGGCCAGAGCATGGGAGCGCGGGACGCTCAACGCGGTGAGGCTCTCCCAGGAGTCCTCCTGCGGGTCGTAGGCCCAGGTCTCACCGGCGTAGGCGCTCCCGTCCCAGCCGCCGAAGAGGTAGAGACGCCCCTCGAAAGCGACCAGGGCGGCGGCGCTGCGCGGGGCCGGCAGGGAAGCGCCCTCCGTCCAGGCGTTTTGCCGCGGGTCATAGATTTCCAGGGCGTCGGTGACCGCGCCGGAAGCCAGTTTCCCGCCGGGGAGGTAGATTTTCTCGCCCAGCAAGGCCGCGGGGACATCCTCCACGGGCGTGGGTTTGGGGGGCAGGTCTTCCCAGGCGTCGGCGGCGGGGTCGTAGCGCAGGGCGCGCCCGGCCAATCCCGCGGCGCTTTGCCCGCCGAAGAGGTAGATGCGCCCGTCGTAGACGCTGGCGGCCATCCCCCAAACGGGTTCGGGGAGGGCGGCGGCGGTCTGCCAGCGTCCGGGAGGCTCCCCGCCCGCGCTTTGGGAGGCGCCGGTCGGCGAGGGGGCGGGTTTGCTCAAGGCGCGCTGCAGGAGGAGGGCGCTCCCTAAAGCGAGGAGAAGCATCAGGGTAACGGCAGCCCACACAAAGGGAGTCCGTACCGCTCTCCGGGGCGAGGCCATCTCTGCGGGGGGAGTGGCCTCCTCGGGGGGCGATTCTTTCGGGGGCGAGACATCTCCTTCATCATCCGTCGTCAGGCCGAAATCCAATACGCCGTGCTGCACCGCCCACATGCTGGCCTCGGTGCGGGAGGCAACTTCGATTTTGGCGTAGATGTTGCGGAGATGCACCTTGACGGTGTTGGGGCTGATGACGAGTTTGCCGGCGATTTCCTTGTTGGTAGCCCCCGTCGCCAGGAGGCGCAAGACTTCCAGTTCGCGTTCGCTGAGGGGCGTGTTGGGTTCGTGGGTCATAGGGCAGGCAGGCTCCAGATGGTCAGGGCGAATTATAGCCCAAAAAACCCCGTCGGTGGTCAAACGAGGGGATGTTCTGGCGCGCAGCATTCAACAACGCCCGAAAATGCTCTGCCCGAAAAAGAAGACCTCCGAAGTTTTGAGGACTTCGGAGGTCTCAGACAGGCCGATGTGGGGGCTACGGCGCTGCAAATTCGGCTACCGGATATCCGGCATCCACCCAGGCGGCGAAGCCACCCACCAGGCTGTGTACATCGGTGTAACCGTATGTCCACAGGATGGTCATCGCCATAGTGGAGCGGTGGCCGCTGCCGCAATACACCACAATGGGGGCGTTCTTGTCGGCAGGCCAGTTGCCCTGCATCTTGATGAAATCTTCCAGCGGAATGTGGATATAGTTGTCGGCGGCGATGACGCCCTTTTCCTGGACTTCGTCGTCGCGGCGGACGTCAATCAGGATGAGGTCGGGGTTCTCCACCAGGAGGGAATTGAGGGCATCCACTTTGATGGTGCCGTACCCCTTCGGAATGCCGCTCAGCATCTTGTCTATTTCGGCCACGATGCCGGCATCCGGCTGGGCGACGTTCAGGACAAGAGCCTCTTCCGCCGGGCCCTCGGTGACGGCATAGCCGGCATCCACCCAGTCGGAGAATTTGGCCTTGAGGGCGCGGACATCGTCCCAGCCCATAGCGTGGAGGGCAACCATGGCAATCGTCGCCCGCCAGCCGGTGCCGCAGTAGGTCACGATGGGCGTGTCGAAGGAGGGCATGACATCCAGGTGCCGGGCCAATTCCTGCAGGGGGATGTTGACCGCGCCAGTGATGTGTCCCTGCTCGGCAACTTCTTCCTTCGTGCGGACATCAATCAGGAAGGGAGGGGTATCCTCAGCCAGAGCGGCGTTGAGGTCGTCCATCTTGATGGTGTTGTAGGCCGTCATGCTTTCCAGCATGGCGCTGAAAGCCCCGCTCAGGTCGGGCGCGCCGCCGATGGTGGCGTACCCCGCAGAAGTCCAGGCTGCGTATCCGCCCGCCAGACTGCGCACGTTGGTGTAGCCATAAGCCCACAGGATGCTCATCGCCATGGTGGAACGGTGGCCGCTGCCGCAGTAGGTGACGATAGGCGCGTTTTTGTCGGCAGGCCACTCATCCTGCATCTTGACGAACTCTTCCAGCGGGATATGGATGTAATTGGGAGCATCAATGTAGCCTTTGGACTCTACTTCCTCATCGCGGCGGACGTCAATCACAATCAGGTCGGGGTTTTCGGCCAGTTCGGAGTTGAGAGCATCGGCCTTGATGACGCCCCATCCTTCGGGGATAGAACGCAACATCTCGCCTATGGATTCCACCAGGGCCGGGTCCGGCTCGGCGGCGTTGAGGGCCATAGGCTCCGGCAGCCCCTCTACGACGGGATAACCGGCAGCAATCACATCATCGAACTTGGCTTTCAAAGCCCGGACGTTTTCCCAGCCCATAGCCCGCAGGGCAACCATAGCAATCGTCGCCCGCCAGCCGGTGCCGCAGTAGGTCACGATGGGCGTGTCGAAGGAGGGGAGCAAATCCAGGTGCTTCGCCAAATCTCGCAGGGAGATGTGGGAAGCGCCCTCGATGTGCCCGGCCTTCTGGACTTCTTCATCCGTCCGAACATCGAGCAGGAAAGGCGGCTGGTCTTCGGCCAGTTCGGCGGCCAGGGCATCCAGTTTGATGGTGTTGTAGGCTTTCATACTGCCCAGGAGGGCGTTGAAGGCACCATCCAGGTCGGCTTCACCAACCTCAGCCGGTTGGTTCTGTGCGGGAGGGGCAGCCTCTTCGGTTTTGGTGGTCTCTTCCGTAGCGGGAGCGGCGGCTTGCTGGCCGCCTCCGCACGCGCCCAGCAACATGCTGGCGATAATCAAAAGGCTGAAAAGAAGGTACAGTTTGTGTTTCTTCATGGCAATTTCTCCTGAGAAACTAGCGAGTTTCCGAAACAAGGTTCAACGAGAAAAGAGATGCTGAGAACGACGGTTTTGCGGTGAACAGCCTCCTTACGGAACGGGTTCAGGGACGGACTCCACGATGACGGGCGCATTAGCGTCCATTTCCGCCGGGTTCACTTTGTCCGCGGTCAGGAAAAGCGAGGCGTTGCCGTGGCAGGCATTGCAAGTTTCCGTCTGCGGAGTATCCAATTGGATGTTGTGCGGCGTGGCATAAACCCAGGTGGGTAGAGCATCGTAATTGGGCAGCAAATCATCTCCATAGTAAGAGAAACTATCCTTGTCCACAGGCACGTGCCGCAAGACGACGTATTCGTAGGGACGGGCCTCGTTTTGCAAGGGATTACGCCCAATGAGGAAGGTCAGGTAACTGGCCTTGGTCTCGAAATACGGATTGCCCGTATCTTCGCTGACGGCAACGTGGCAACTGTCGCAACTGGTGTATTCCACCGAATGGCACACCTGACAGGAGAGGTCTTGGGAGTGTTGCTTGTGCATCTCGACCCCATCCAATCCGTTGACGACTTTACTGTGGCAGTCGGTGCAGGCGGGTTGTTCCTCCCCGTGGTAGCGATGAGGCGAAGGCGGATTGCCAAACAACTCGGAAGGCGAGTGACAGGAAGCGCAATCCTTCCGCTGGCTGCCGTGCATCTCATCCATGGTATGGCAATCCACACAAGTCATGCGCGCCTGGCGAAAGTGGACATCCGCCCGAACACCTTCGTTCTTGCCGAGGTATTCCTTCCCTACGCGGCTTCCGTGACAGGCGGTGCAATTGCGCGTCATGGAGGGTTTGGCCTGGAAGATGTGCCCGGAGACAAACCCGCCGCCTACGGAGGAGGGCTGGCTGACGTGGCAATCTCCACAGGTCGTGTGACAACTGGAACAATGGTTGCCAAACATCTCTTCCAGGGCAGGATGATTTTCCGGCGTACTGCGTTCATCCAGCACCGTCCAGTAGCCGCTTTGGGTAAGGTGCAGACTGGATTGATAAGCGGGGACGACGTTAGGATGGCACTCTCCGCAGAAAGTCTCGCTATCCTCGCTGGGGCGTGCAATCAAGCCCTGGTGGGCGGTCTCCTTGTCGGGTGATTGCACCCCGCCATGACACTCGATACAATCCATCCGTCCGTGGGTGGTCTGTACGAAGGCTCCGGCATCAATCAAAACTTTTTCCCATGGCTCCAACGGAGCCACTTCTCCCCCTCAGCCCTCACCTTTGCTTTCGCTGGGGGCTTTCTCCTCCGGTTTGGCTGTCTGAATGAGGCGGTCTTTGTCGCTGTGGCAACTCAGGCACTCATTGTTCGGGTCAATGAAAGGAGTAGGGGTGGGAATGAGCATGGGACGGGAACGCACCGCCACCGGCTCTACCGTGGCAGCGGCCTCCTGCGGCACAGCGGCAGGGGCAGGAGCACATCCTGCCAGGCCAACCAGGGCCAGCGCCACGCCCAGAAATGCAAAAATGCGCTTGAAACTCATGTTTTCTCACTCCTTTTGTGTATTTTTTCACACGCAAAGATAGTATAATAGACAAGGCTCATAGATACAAGTGACAAACATAATAATTACTTATAGGACGTGCTTATGCCACATCATTAGAAAATGTTATAAATACAAGACCTTTCCATTAGCCACCACCGAGGAATGCCATGCTAGATACACATCAGTTGCACGTCTTTGTTGTCGCCGCGGAGACGTTGAACTTCACCGAGGCCGCCCGCCAACTGAACATGTCCCAGCCCAGCGTCAGCCAGCACATCCGCTCGCTGGAGAAACATTTCAATACGCGTCTCTTCGAGCGGATAGGACGCGGCATCCGATTGACGGATGAAGGGAATGCTCTTCTTCCCCTGGCCCGCGAAATCGTCTATCAATCCATCCGCATTGAAGAGGCTATGGCTTCCCTGCGAGGGGAGATTTTCGGCAGTTTGCTGGTAGGATGCAGCACCACTCCGGGGAAATACGTCCTCCCCCAAATTCTGGTCGAGTTCCACCGTCTCTACCCCAAGGTGAGCGTTGTCTGCCAGGTATCCTCTCAACAACACGCCATCGAACTGCTGTGCAGCGGGAAAATCCATTTTGCTCTTTCCAGCCGCATCAGTTTGCCTTGCACGGGCGCCGAATTCCGTCTTTTCATGCAAGCCCCGGTAGTGTTGCTGGTTCCTGAAGACCATCCTTGGGCAAAACAGGGACGGGTAACCCCCGAGGAACTCCGCCGGGGGACATTTCTCCTGCGAGAACCGGGGTCGGGCACCTACGACGCAATTGATGAAGCCCTCCACAACACGGGCGTTGTCTCCATCCACGAACTCAACACCATCATGACGCTGGGGAACTCGGAGGCGAATGCCCTGGCGGTGCAGGAGGGGCTGGGGGTGGGATTCGTCTCCCACATGATTGCCACCCGTATCCCTAAAGGTGGCGTCAAAATCGTACCCATCGAGGGCGTAGAAATTTGCCGGGATATTTACATTGGCCGTCAAACCGTCCACCCCGCCACGGCAGCCCAAACCGCTTTTTGGGAACTGGCACAGACCCTCAACCCTCTCAACGTATGCGGCAGCGTTCCGGCAGAGGCAATCGCAGATAGCGCTGATAGCGGCTGATGGCCGTTGATTCGCGCGGAAAAGCGAACAACGCAGATGTTGGGTGCAGGCAAAGCCTGTAGATGCGTTTCGGCCCCGGCGACTGGAAGTCGCAGCAACACTTGCGAAACCTGCCGCCGCAGGTTGGATTCCAGTTGCCGAAGGGCAACTTCGCAGACGTTGGTGCAGTTTCAACTGCCGTCTTCTACGACATTTGCTTGCACCCCCAGATGTAAAGGTGCTTGACAAAACCTTATTTTGGGGGTATTTTATGACTGACCGGTCAGTCAGTTCCCCGCACAAACATCATGCCATCCAACCCCGACATCAGAGAAGAACGCAGCGCCCAAATTCTCGAAGCCGCCCGCGAGGTCTTCGCCCGCAAGGGCTTCTACAAAGCCCGCATGGACGACATCGCCGCCCGCGCCAACCTGAGCAAGGGCACGCTCTACCTGTACTTCAAGAACAAGGACGCTCTCATCACCGCCCTGCTCGACCGTCTCTTCCAGAGCGAGTTTCGCGACCTGCGCGCCATCCAAAAGGAAGATGCTCCGGCGACCGAACGCTTGCGGCGCTTTCTCGACAAACTCACCGCCGATGTACAGAACAACTGGCTGGGGATGCTCCCCGTGGTGTACGAGTTCCTGGCGCTGATTTTCCGCAATCGTCTCGTCCAAAAGGCTTTCCGTCAATACCTGCGGGAGTATCTCTCTCTGGCCGTGCCCATCATCGAGGACGGCATCGCTCGCGGGGAGTTCCGCCCCGTAGACCCTCGGGATACCGCCCTGGCATTAGGCGCGCTTTTCGAGGGAACGCTCCTGTTGTGGGTGTACGACCCCGAAACGGTG
>DRKV01000229.1 GCA_011051635.1 Chloroflexota bacterium
GAGTGGGTGAGTGGGGGGACGGGAAAGCGAACAACCGCTGGCCCGCAGGGAGTCCGCTTTGCGGACTTGATGGCTTCAGGGGAGGGGTTCCAGCCCTACCCGCAGGGGGGGCAGGGATTGGGGATTGGGGAGCAGGGATTAGGGAGTGGGTGACTGGGTGATTAGGTGAGTGGGTGATTGGGAGGACGGGAAAGCGAACAACCGCCGGGCGGCAGGGAGTCCGCTTTGCGGACTTGATGGCCTCAGGGTAGGGGTTCCAGCCCTACCCACCAAGGGGGGCGCGCGTCAGGGGGTGCCGGTGTTCCGCTCAATCTCCAGAAACGTCAGGGCCGTTTCCAGGGTCAGGCGGGGGGAGCGCAGGTCGGCGGGGCGCAGGATGCCGATATCGAAGAGGGTTTGCAGGAGGGCCTTGGCCTGCCGGTTGCTGAGGCCCAGCCGATTCTTGAGGGCGCGCCGCCAGGCGGCGCGGGTGGCTTCGGGCAAGTCCGCCGCTATCTGACGGATGAGATAGAGTTGGCGGGCGCCCCCGGCCACCTCCGGGCGGGTGGGGATAGGCTGCACCTTGCCGAAGAGCCGCTCGCTGCGCAGCGAGACGCAGACCGCCCCGCTTTCGGGCGCTTCCCAGCGGTCTATGAGGCCCTGGCTTTCGGCCTTGCGAATCAAGGCCTCGGCGCGCCCGGCGGGCAGGAGCGCTTTCAGCAGGTCGAGCGGCACCCCGGCGCTCAAGGCGCGCCGCAGGGCGGAAAGCGTCTCCTGCAAGGCCTGTATCTCGTCCTTCGCCTTCTCGCGGCGGGGGGCAGCGGGAGTCTCCTTCACCGGCGCGGCGGGGGCGGGTTCCGGGGGCGTCTGGGTGCGGTCGAAGTCGAACCAGCGAAAGCCCTCCTTGATGATGATAGCGGCCAGTTGGGGCGCGGCCAGCAGGAAGAGAACGGCCACGCCCTCCCGCTCCAGAGCGCGCCCCACACTGGCGAAGCCTCCGTCGCCGCTGGCGATGATGTAGAGGTCGGCGCGGCGCTCCTGGACGTGCTTCCCGATTTCGTAGGCCAGCCGAAAGTCGGCGTAATCCTTGACCACATGCTTCTTGCCGCCGGAGGACTGTTCCCGGCTGCGCTCGGAACGTGGCTTGAAACTGTCCACCCCAACCAGGGTTGCCACCTTGTTCAGTCCCCCTTTCTGGGGGTCGTAGTGGGTAAAATTGGCGACGGCGATGAAATCCCGGCGCGCCAGAGACCCGTAATTCCGTTCGATGAAATCCACCAATTGCAGGAAATCCACCTGAGGGGAGAATCCGTAACGGTGACGCAGGGTACGGGTGCGCTTTTGCAGGGTGGCATGGAAATTTTCGTAGTCCAGGAAGAGAGCGACGCGCTCGTACAGAGGCATGAGGGGAGTTCCTTTCGCGGGGAAGTGAGCGGGACAATGATAGCACACTCCCGGCGGGCGGAGGACGGTATGGTACACTTGCCCCGCTCAAAATCCGTAACGTTTTTCTCCCCCGCGCATCCAATGACTGAACCCATTTCTCTGGAGGCTCTCAAAGCCGGCGACAAAGCGGAGTTTGCCCGCTTCGTACAGACCCACTCTCCGGCTATCTACCGGCTGGCCCTGCGGATGCTCAACAACCCGCAGGACGCCGAGGACATCCTTCAGGAGACCTTCATCAAGGCGTACCAGAACCTGCCGCGCTTCGACGGACGCTCCAAACTCTCCACCTGGCTGTACCGGATTGCGACCAACGAAGCCCTGATGCTGATTCGGCGGCGCAAACCGGAAGCCCTCTCGGTGGAGGCGCCGGAGAGGAACAGCGAGATGCAGGAGACGTTGGAAATCGTGGACTGGTCGCACATGCCGGAGGAGGCCTTGCTAAGTGACGAGGTGCGCCAGTACCTGCGGCAGGCCATCGACGCGTTGCCGCACACCCTGAAAACCGTGTTCCTGCTGCGGGAGATAGAAGGCCTGTCCACCAGGGAAACCGCCGAAGTGCTGGGGCTGAGCGAGGCGGCGGTCAAAACCCGTCTCTCCCGCGCCCGCCTGGCCTTGCGAGAACGCCTGTCCATCTACTACCGGGACCGACTGGAAGGGAAGTCATGAGTACCGAGACCCCCATGTCCTCACCCCAATGCCGCCATTTGCTGGATTCCCTCTCCGATTATGTGGACGGAACCCTGCAGGAATCCCTGTGCGTGGAGATTGAGCGGCATCTGGCCGAATGCGAGGATTGCCGCGTGGTCGTGGACACGCTGCGCCGCACGGTTTATCTGGTGCAAACCCTGGAGCAGGACCAGCCCACCCTGCCTTCCGATGTGCGCGTGCGCCTGTTTCACAAATTGCAATTGGATGAATTTCTGGAGGGGGATACGATGACAGAGGCCCCTGCAAAATAAAATTTCGCGCTTGCATTTCCCCCGAAAGTCCTGTACAGTAGATACAATTCCCGGCGGGCAGCCCATAGGGATGTCCGCTTTTCGGTTCCTGTCCTGAAGTTGCAACGGTGTACGGGATAGGATTGCCCTTTAACTGACGTTGAAAGGAGCCCGCATGAATACAATTCGTCAACTGCTACGCGAGAAAGGGCAGGACATCTGGAGCGTTCCTCCCGATGCGACAGTGTACGAAGCGCTGCAACTCATGGCCGAGAAAGACATCGGCGCCGTGCTGGTCATGGATGGGGAAAAATTGGTAGGCATCTTCTCCGAACGCGACTACGCCCGCAAAGTGATTCTGCACGACCGCTCTTCCCGCGAGACGCGGGTGCGAGAAATCATGACCCCTGAGGTGGTATGCGTTTCCCCGGAGCAGAGCATCGATGAGTGCATGGGACTAATGACCACCCGCCGCATCCGCCACCTGCCCGTTGTGGAGGAAGGAGGCCGCGTGACAGGCGTCATCTCCATCGGCGATGTGGTCAAAGCGGTGATTAGCGACCAGGCCCAGTTGATTTCCCACCTGCACGCCTACATTCTGGGGGAGCGCGCCTGAAGCCGGCATCGTATTGGCTGACGAAACGCGAACCAACTCCTACGCGGAGGGAGCGTCCAGCCTCCACACGCGGTCGAGCAAGGCGTACAGGAAGGCCATTCCCTGCTTCAGGGGAGCGGTCTCGATGTATTCCTGCTCCGTGTGGGCGCGGTCTCCTCTCGTCAGGCCGACGCAAATGGCCGGATAACCCCGGCTGAGGGGGATATTCGCATCGGTAGAGCCGATAAACGACGCGGGCGCGATGCCCTGCTCCCGCAAGCAGTCCGCCGCAAGACGCACCAGGGGGTGCGATACCGGGATTTCTCCGCCGGGGCGCTGGCCGATGCTTTCCAGCGTCACCTTCACCCCCGGCTGATTGGCCTCCCCTACCAAAAAATTCACCTGTCGGGAAAGCCAGGTCAGCATTTCGGAACTCTCCGAGCGCAGGTCCAGTTCCGCCCAGGCCTGAGAAGCGATGGTGTTGACCGAGACGCCTCCGTGAAAGACCCCTGCGTTGAGCGAGGTGCGGGGGGAACGCGGCAAGGCGAGAGCATCCAGTTGGGCTATCAGCCGCGCCAGTTCGTGAATCGCGGAGGGAAGGCCGTAATTGGCCCACGAGTGCCCCCCTTCGGTTTCGGCAGTGATGCGGTAACGCTGCACCCCCAAAGCGCGGTGATAAATCGTCCCCAACGCCATGCCCTCCAGCACCAGATAGGCCAGCGGGGAAGCGCCAAAGCGCTCCACCACGGCGCGCATCCCTTGCAGGTTGCCCAGCCCCTCCTCGCCCACGTTGGCGACCAGCCACACGTCCCCCTGTAAGGCGAGATTCCCTTCCAGGGCAGCGCGGGCCACCTCAACCAGGGCTGCTACCGCTACGGAGTTGTCGCCAATCCCGGGACCGGCGATGCGCTCTCCATCGCGGCGAAGATTCAGGGGAGTATCCGCCGGAAAAACGGTGTCCAGATGAGCGGAGAGTACCACATCTTTCCCCGCGCTGCTTCCCCGCAGGAGGGCGTACACGTTGCCCGTCTCGTCCTGCTCCACGGGGAGGCCGAGCACCTGCCACTGTTCCCGCACGAAGCGCGCCCGCTCCGCCTCGTGGAAGGTGGGGGCAGGGATTTGCTGAATCCGGACGGCAAGGTCGAGCAGGCGGTCTATACGCATGGAGGGGTCAGCGTTGATGCACCTCGGCGCGCAGCACCTCCAGCCGGGCCCGGGCGAGGCCGGGGAGGGCGTCCAGCGCATAGAGGGGGTCGTTCCCTTCGATAGTCAGGGAGGCGGCGATGTTGCCGTGCAGGGCGGCCTCGACGGGGTCGTAGGTCTTTCGCAGGCCTGCCAGGAAGCCGCCGCCGAAGGCATCCCCCGCGCCGGTGGGGTCCACCTCCCGCGAGGGGTAGGCGGGAATCTCCCAGCGTTTGCGGCTGGCGGCATCGTAGACCCATTGCCCCCCTCTGCCGCGTTTGACCACCACAATTTCGCAGCCGTAGGCTGCCAGGGTCTCCGCCATCTCCCACAGGTCGTCGCTGCGCCCCCGAAACAGGGAACGCATTTCTTCTTCGGAGGGCAAAAAGGCCGTCAGGCCGGTCACGATGGAGGGAACCTGCTCCCAAAAGGTGGGATTCATGTACCCCGGCGAGGGGTCGAGGGTGATGGTGCGGACGTTGGCCTGCCGGAAGAGGGCGGGGAGCAGGGTGTGGGTGAGATAATCTATCGGGCAGATGTGCGCCCCCCCTGCATCCAGATAGTCGAGAGGAATTTCCGCCTGCCGCAGGGAGGCGGGCTGCATTTTCGTGCGGCTGTCCAGTTCCGGCACGGGGTCGGTGTAGGCGAGCAACTCCGGGGGAAAAGTCAGCCCCAGGCGGGCGAAATGTTTTATCGGCTCGCTGGTGTGGCGGGTTTGCAGGTCGGTGTAGGCGATGAAACGCCGCTGCGGGAAGGTCGTATCCAGGCGGTGGATGCCGCGGGTATCCAGGTTGTGCTTTTCCAGAGCCTCTATCCACGCCTGGGGGTAGTCCGCGCTGATGCGGGCCAGCAGGCCGATGGAGGCGTCGTCCCAGACCCGGGTCCCTGCCGCGGCGTACAGCAGGTTCCCGCCGGGGACATCCAGCCGCGCCCGACCGTCGGGCAGCAAAAGATATTGCCGCCACAACCTGCCTGCTATCAAGAGACGAGGGGAATCCATAGGAAAACGGCCTCGCACTGCCGCGAGGCCAGGAAGAATTTTTCCAAACCGCGGGGGTTATCCGCCCAATTGGGCAACCTGCCGCAGGAGTCCGAAGACCAACGCCCCCAGTTTGACGCCCTCTTTGGCCGAGAACTGAACTTCCTGCCCCTCTTTCTCGGCGCGTTGCACGAGGAGGTAAGCAGCGATGAAGCCGCTCACCGCTCCCAGGACCGTGCCGGTAATCAAGATGCGGTTTTTGGTAGAGGTATCCATAGTTTTTTTGCCTCACAGATGAACACAGATGGAACGCAGATGCCACAGATGAAACGCAGACGGGTAGTAGCCAAAATTGGCTGACGCATCCCCCCTCTGTCCTGCGGACATTCGTCCTGTGGACATCTCCCCCCGGTGGGGGGAGAATCGCCCCTGCCCCCACTGGGGAAAGGCAGGGAAGAGGGGGAAGAGTGTAATCCCTGAGGGAGGTTTCTCAGCCCTTCTCCGGCTCCTTCAGTCTCCCAATCCTGCGCTTCGCGGCGCGCAGTCTGGCTCCCAATACGCGCCCCCGAATGACGGGGGCGGTGATTTTGTCGCTCACCTTCCGCACGCTCCGGTTGACCTGTTCGGCAATCTCCTGCCCCCGCAGCATCACGGAGGGCAAGGCCTGATTACCCTTCCACACCCCATAAGCGAGGGCCGCGCCGAGCACCAGCGCCACGAAAAGGGGGACAAAAGAAAGCGCTATCAGAAAAATGAGGGCCGTATCCGCCCATTTGCCGGCCTGGGGAGCAGGGGTCATCCCGGCCAAAACGGCCAACACCAGCAACAAGACCGCCCCCGCGACCAGCGGCAGGGTGATTTGCCAGCGGGTCTCTCTGCGGTGGGCAGCCTCGGTTTTCGGATTGCGTCTGTGGGGGGGAGCGTGTTCTTTCATATCGGCTTCAATTGTAGCACGAAAAAGCAAAAGGACAGCCGCGATGCGGCTGTCCGGTTTATCACACAAGAACACAGGGAACGATGGTGTGGCAGTGACTAGAATTGACCGACGCA
>DRKV01000230.1 GCA_011051635.1 Chloroflexota bacterium
CACCCACCTTCGCAAGCAATCTCCAGATTTTCAGTTGACGGAAGAAAACCGTCCTCTGATTGCGAGAGTCTGCAAGTTCAGTGGAGGCATGCCGTTGGCATTGCAGATGGCGGCAGCGTGGTATTCTCTCATGCCGCTAGAGGAACTTGTCGAGCGAGTGGAGCGCAACCTGGGCATGATGGTGCTGCAAGACCACACGCCCTACAAATCCCCGCGGCAGCAAACCATTCGTGCCACCTTCAAAACCTTATGGGATATCCTCACTGAGGAGGAACAAAACACCCTCACTCGTCTGGCCGTCTTCCCCAGTGTTTTCTCAGCGGACGCGGCCCGAAAAATCACATCCATCTCCATCTTCCTCCTGGATGGACTTGTTCAACGCGCTTTGTTGTGGCGGCTGCCCAACCAGCGCTATCAATCGCACCCTTTATGGCAGCAATTTCTCCACGAGCAGGTTTCCCCTGCAATCTTGCAGGATTTGAAAAAGGCTTTCATCCGATATTACGCTGCATTCTCCAAACGGCTTGCCGACCACTGGATGCATGTTCCCCGTCAGACATCTCAAGATGCCGTCGCTCTGGAACTCGACAACCTGCGGCAGGCCTGGCGCTGGGCGCTGGAATCGCAAGACTTCGCCCATGTGGATGAGATGCTCTTTCTTTTGCATCACTATTATGAGCACAACGGCTGGTTTCAGGAAGCATACACCACCTTCACGAACTTGCTCGCTTTTTTAGACCCCACGTTGCATGAGGAAAGTTCTTCTGTGCATCACCGTCTGTATGGACACACCCTGCTCATGATAGGGCTGTACACTTACCATTTAGGATTGTACGACGAATCCCTGTGCTCTTTGCAGAGAAGCAAGGCCGTCCTCGATGTTCACGGGACAAAAGAAGACGCCTGGAGGCTTCAAGAATCCCTCGGAATGCTTTACCGCGCTCGCGGGGAATACGAACTGGGCTTCGCCAGTATCCAGGAAAGCAAACGACTCGCCGAAGAGATAGGGAATCCGCCTTTCCTGGCCGATTCCCTCAGCAATCTCGCTATTTTGCATTACTCCACAGGCAAGATGTACCAGGCGGAGAAATACTTCCGCGAGGCGCTGGAAATTTACAGGCAGGAGAATGACGAGGTCCGTATCACCGCCATGCTCAACAACCTGGGCAACGTGGCTTACGAACACGGCAATTATGAACAGGCGCGTCTTTACCTGATAAGTTGTCTGGAGATGGCAGAGAAAAGTGAAGGGCAAACTCTCCTGGCAGCCGTATTGGACTCTCTGGGCAAAGTATTCATTGCCATGGGAGACTACGAGCAAGCCTGGGCGTACCTCCATCGCGGCCTGTACATTTGCAAAAAAACCAACGCCACCCCCCTGGCGATGGAACTACTCATCAATACGGGGTATTTATTAACTTCCCTCGGTGACCTGGAGACAGCCACTTTGTTGTGGCGCTTTGTTGTCAAACACCCCAACACGCCAGCCAGTCAGTACGAGAGAGGCAAAACCGCCCTGGAGAAACACGGCATCTCGCTGAGGCGGGATGAAGAAGCGCTTCCCTCCCTGGATGGCCTGCTGCACATCATCCGCACTGCCATGAAAGAAAGACTGACACCCGCAAACGAGGCGGCTGAAAACGTATAGCCGGGCGGGCCGCCTTCACTCATCAACCCATAATTCTCATCACCAACGGAGGAACTTATGCCCTGGGAACAAAAACTCATGCGCACCGTCCGCTGCCGCAACTCTCTGGCGCGCGGCACCCTGGCGCGCCTGTTAACCGCTGTATCGCTGGAGGGCGGTTCCATCGGCGAAATTCGCATCATAAAGGAAGGTTTGCAGGCCATCGTCCGCGACATCACCGTCTTTGCCGACAACCGCGACCAACTGGAAGCCATCATCGCGGCAATGGAAAGCAACCCCGGCACCACGGTGCTGGAGGTACGCGACGAAGTTCTGGAACTCCACCAGAAGGGGAAAATTGCCATCCGCAGCCGTTACAAAATCGATTCGCTGGCTACGCTGCGGCGTGTCTACACCCCCGGTGTGGCTGAGGTCTGCCTGCAAATTGCCAAAAACCCTTCGCTGGCGCGGCGCTACACCGTCACCAGTCACCTGGTCGCCATCGTCACCGACGGGACAGCCATTCTGGGGCTGGGCGACATCGGCCCCCTGGCCGGAATGCCCGTCATGGAAGGCAAGGCCATGCTAATGGAAACCCTGGTCGGTCTCTCCGGCGTCCCCATCCTGTTGAACACCAAAGACCCGGATGAAATCGTCGAAACGGTCGCCCACATCGCCCCAACCTTTGCCGCCATTCAATTGGAAGACATCTCCGCCCCGCGCTGCTTCGAGATTGAGAACCGCCTTCAGGAGGCCCTCGATATCCCTGTGATTCACGACGACCAGCACGGGACCGCCGTAGTGACCACCGCGGCCCTGATGGTGGCAGCCCATTCCCAGGGGATTGCGCTGCAAGACGTGCGCATCGGTCAAATCGGGCTGGGCGCGGCGGGGATGGCGACCGCCCGCATGTTGATGAAGTACACCGGTAACCCCGTCCTCGGCGCAGACCTGTCGGAGGATGCCATGCAGCGCTTCGTAGCCGGCGGGGGACAGCCCTCCACCCTGCCCGAAATCATGGCGCAGGCCGACATCGTCGTGGCGACCACAGGAGTCGCGGGCCTTATCAAGCCGGAGATGGTGCGCAAGGGGCAGATTATCCTGGCGCTTTCCAATCCCAACCCGGAAATCGAGCCGGACGATGCCCTGGCCGCCGGAGCGGCTTTCGCCGCGGACGGCAAATCGGTCAACAACGTGCTGGGCTTCCCCGGCATTCTGCGCGGGGCGATTGACGCTTACGCCCCCTACGTGAGCGATGAGATGTACCTGGCCGCTGCGGAAACCCTGGCCTCCCTGACCCCCGCGGGCGAACTGGCCCCCAACCCGCTCAACAAGGACATCCACGAGGCCGTGGCGCGGGCCGTGGCGGCCACGGCTATTGGGCAAGGCCTGGCGCGGGCGGAATACATCCCTTATTTAGAGGATTAGACGGTGGACGGTGGACAGTGGACGACGGACAACGGACTACCAGACTACCCGACTACTCGACTACCCGACCACCCAACTACCCGACTACCAGACTACCAGACTACCAGACCACCAGACTACCCGACTACCAGACCACC
>DRKV01000231.1 GCA_011051635.1 Chloroflexota bacterium
AAATTAGTATATGAGGAAACCGGCAAAGTGTCGGCTGCTTTGGTTTCTGGAGGGTTGTATGTGGCAGCATTCCGTTTTGCGGGGGCGTGGATGGATATTGGGAAGACGGACTCGTTGTTTATTTTCCTCTTGTTGCTAGGTTATTACTGGCAATCCCGTTACGCAAACACACGATATTGGTTTCTTGCTCCAGTGGCCTTTGTGTTATCGTATTATACAAAGCAGATGGCCTTACCAGTTCTGCTTGTCGTGGCTTCGCTTTCTCTTGTGACGACGCGTCTGACCTCACTCAGAGAATGGGGGTTGACTTTTCTCCTGGGAGGGGTGTTTTTTTTGTGGTTAGATTGGAAGAGCAACGGTTGGTTTTCTTTTTATACTTTTGACACCACCATTCGGCACACCGTTGTCAACGATAAAATATATGTTTTCTGGGACAAGGCCCTGCCAGTATTGTGGCCTTCTCTATTGACAGCAATTGGGTTTGCGGTTTCTACCTTCTTCCTCTGGTGGCGCAGAAGAGAAACTTCCCTTTGGACTTCTCTCTCACCCTTTGCGTTCGCGTTGGGTTTGTTGCTTGCCAGTTGGAGCGTATTTTTGAAAGTATGGACGTATGATAATGACCTGTTGCCCCTTGTGTTGGGATGCGCTTTGCTGAGTGGTCTGGCGTATGGGAAAGTTCTGGCCGTCTTTACCGTCTCGTCCCCCTCTATAGATTTTGCCATTTTCGCTTTGCCCCTCGTTACTTTACTCTTGAGTGCTCAGTTCTTTCTCTTTCGGTACGACGCTGTTGCACAGATACCTTCACGGGATGATGTGGATTTGGGCCGGCAATTTGTAACCTGGGTAACCCGACAGGAGGGAGACGTTTGGGTTTTCAACCATGGGTTTTACACTGCATTGGCAGGCAAGCCAACGTTTTTGCATTCCGCCCCTCTGGGGGATGTCCTGGGAGTTTCAGACCCTCAGGCTCTATCTCCAGATATTGCACAGCGTCGGATGCAGGTTGTTCAGGTGGTGCAGGATGCCAGGAAGTTTCAGCGCTTTTCCTGGATTGTTGTGGATAAATCTCCTGAGGACTGGCTTCCTTACTACTTGCCTGCCAAACAATTTTTTGTCGATGTAGATGGCTTTTATCCCGTCACAGGAGCACCCGCGCGCCCCAAATATGGCTTGATTCGGAATCCTGTAGTGTATGGAGGAATCTACCCAATACACTCACCACTATTTGCTGCTTTTGCGGGAAAGGGGTGGTATATGGAGAATATGGGGGCAATGATGTATCTCTCTGAGGCTACTTTAGACCTGGCTCTTGAACCTGGGGAATCTTATGCCGTGTCCTTAACCCTTCTTCCTTATTGTTCGCAGGGCATTCCTGTTTCTCGCCATCTTGAAGTGCTGTGGAACGATACACTGTTGGGCGAAAGTATTATTACTTCTTGCAAGACGACTACTCGCCGCTTTCCCCTTGCTTCTACCCTGGTTTCTGGAGGGTTGGATACTCTCACGATGCGGGTGAGCAACTTGACTCAACCCGAAGTTGACATTCCCTGGCTGCTTGGCTTAACGAATTTGGAGATTTGGTAGTTCAATCCCAACCCTACTCCGCGTGCATCTCCGCCGCCAGCAGCGTGCGGCAGGTGCTCAGACGTTCCAGGGCGACCTGTGCCACCGGGATGAGCAGCGCGGCGGCGAAAGCGCATTCGGCGCGCATCTCCTCCCGCAGCCGCGCCCCGTCGAAGCGAATCAGGCGGCAAGGGGTTGCGGCTTTGGCCGTTGCCGTCAAGCGGTAAGGGGGGATGACCGCCGACATGCCCAGCACTTCGCTTGTTTCTACACTTCCCACGTAAAAGGACAACTTGATGGAGGGGTCGAACTGGTCTTGGGCCTCGTCGTACAATTCGACGTTCCCTTCCAGCAGCAGGTACATGGCGCGGGCGGGTTGGCCGCGCTCGAACAGAGTCGTGCCTTCCGGGACGTGTTCTTCTTCGGCCAGCATCGCCAACCGCTTCAATTGGGTAGCGTTGAAGCGGCTGAAGAACGGATAACGACGCAGTATTTCGGGGGAAATCATAGCAGTCTCCTCACGGTCTCTTTGGCTTGGGGGATGGCCGAGGCAATGGCCGGGGTCAGTTCATCGGAAAGGCGCAGATTGACGCGGGCGGCAATCCCTACCACGTCTATCCGCCGGGGGACGGAGAACCCCAGGCGGCGCGCCATTTCCAGGGCGTGCGGCAGGGATGTATCGTGGCTGGAACTCAGATGCCCGGCGTCGGGGGCGGGGATGGTCTCCATCGGGCAGGTAAACACCGTCCCCTCGGGGCGCTCCGGAGTGTAAAACGCGTCCACGATGACGACGTGCGCATAGCCGAGCATAGCCTCCATCAGGCGCAGCCCGCCCGCCGCCAGGCAGACCGTCTCCACCCCTTGGGGAAGCCCTTCGACCTGCAAACCCTCTACCACCCGCCACCCCGCGGCGTCATCGCCCAGGATGGGATTGCCCAGGCCCACCACCAGGGTGGAGTGGGGTTGTGTCGTTTGTGTGTTCATGCCGTTTACTCCCCTCTCCCTCTGGGAGAGGGGCTGGGGGTGAGGGACACCTCAACAAAACTGCCTCACCGCCTCCACCGTCTCCCCGCGGGCATCCCGAATCACCACCTCCAGCGGCATTTGCCCCGGCAGGGAGTGGGTGGCGCAGGACATGCACGGGTCGTACAGGCGGAAGGCCATCTCGATACGGTTGAGCAGCCCTTCGGTGACTACCTCCCCGGCGCGGATGAAGGCGCGGGCCGCTTTGGTGATGGACATGCTGATGGGGGCGTAGTTGTTGGTGGTGCCCACAATCAGGTTGGCTTGGGTAACGATACCGCGTTCGTCCGTCCAGTAGTGGTGCGTCAGCGTGCCGCGGGGCGCTTCCACGATGCCCACCCCTTCCGAGGGGGTCGCCGTAGGGACGGTATGCACTTGGGGGGAGGTGATTTCGGGGTCGGTAGCCAGTTCCACCCAGCGTTCCGCGGCGTAGAGCAGTTCAATCAGCCGCGCCCAGTGGGTCGCCAGACGGTGATGCACCGGCTTGCCGCCCAGCGTTTCGAAGAAGCGCTCGTAGTGTTCCTGCGCCAGCGGGGTCGCCATCCCGTCGCTGGCGTTCAGCCGGGAAAGCGGCGTGGCGCAATACACGCCCGAATCCACCCCATCCACGAAGCCTTTCCAGCCGATTTTCTTCAGGTAGGGGAACTTCAGGTAGGTCCAGGGTTCGACCCGCTCGGCAATCCATTCCCGGTACTCCTCGGGGGCGTATTTGCCGATGCGCTTCCCCTCCGGCGAGACCACGCTGACCAGCCCGTCGTAGAAGTTGACCCGGTTTTGGGCGTCCACCAGCCCGATGTAGTAGGTGCGGTGGGTGTAGATGTCGCTCAAAATCAGGTCGCGGTACTCCGGATTGTCCAGCACGACTTCGTCGAAGAGTCCCAGGGCGAATTGGGCGAACTCCACCGCCCAGCGCCCCATGGACTCGATTTCGGCGCGCTCCGCCTCGCTGATGGCCTTCGTCATCCCGCCGGGGATGGCCGTGGCCGGATGGATTTTGCGCCCGCCGATGATTTCGATGACGCGGTGCCCGTATTTGCGCGCCTGGATGACCTGTTTGCCGATTTCCAGCCCGACTTTGTGAATCACGCCCAGGATGTTGCGCTCCGCTGCGGGGGCGTCCGGCCCCATGATGAAATCCGGCCCCCCGAGGGCGAAGAAATGGGTGGTGTGGTCGGTGACGTAAAAGGCGGAGTAGAGCAGTTCGCGCAGTTTCCTGGCCGCCGGGGGCGGCGTAACGCCGTAAACCGCGTCAATCGCCTTGGCCGCCGCCATGTGGTGTGCTTCGGGACACACGCCGCAGATGCGGTTGGTTATCTGGGGCATCTCCTCTACGGGACGCCCGACGACGAATTGCTCGAAGCCGCGCAGTTCCGGAATTTGCAGGTAGGCGTTGGCGACCTCGCCTTGTTCGTCGAGGAAAATTTCGATTTTGCCGTGCCCTTCCAGGCGGGTGATGGGGTCTATCGTGATGCGTTTCATGGGGGTGGGTGAGTGGGTGGTGGGGAGATGATGAGATGGGGAGATGGGGAGACGGAGAGGCGGGGCAACTCGCAACCCCTAACTCGCAACTCCCTAACCCGCAACCCGCGACTTCCGCAACAGCGAACCAGCCAGGTTGAAGCGGTAGAACGCTCCCGCGGGGTCGGGGATGCCGTCGAGGATGCGCTCGATTTCCTCCGGGTC
>DRKV01000232.1 GCA_011051635.1 Chloroflexota bacterium
AAGAGCACGACCTGCGCGACGCCTTGCTCGGTAAACCGATTGGGACGCTGGTTTCCTCCGAAGAGGAAAAACGGCCTTAAAAATCCCCTCCCCCTTTGCGGGTCACCGATTTTAGAGTATCCTATAGGCGGCGGCGTGAGCGCCGCCTATGACGTGATTCTTTCGCCGCAGCGTTCTGCGAGCAATCACCCCACGATGGAGGCAGCCATGTTGAACGACATATATCAGGACGCGAAAACTCGTATGCGGGGCGCTGTGAAAGCCCTGGAAGAAGACCTGTCCGGGATTCGCACGGGACGGGCTACCCCTGCCCTGGTGGAGCGCATTCCGGTGGAGTATTACGGCGCTTTGACCCCCTTGCAGCAATTGGCCTCTATCAGCGTTCCGGAGCCTCGTTCTCTGCTGATTCGTCCCTTCGATGCCAGTTCACTCAAAGCCATCGAGCGCGCCATCCTCGCCTCGGATTTGGGCGTTACCCCCAACAACGACGGGAAAAACATCCGCCTGAATTTGCCCCCGCTGACCGAGGAGCGCCGCCGCGACCTGGTGCGCATCGTCAAACACCGCGTGGAGGAAGGCCGGGTGGCTGTTCGCAACATCCGCCGCGACCTGATGAAAGATTTGCGGGAGTTTGAACACGAAAAACTGATTTCGGAGGACGAACGCAAACGCGGCGAGGAAGAATTGCAGAAACTGACCGACGAATACATTCGGAAACTGGAGGAAGTGGGCGAGCGCAAAGAACGGGAAATTCTGGAAGTGTAGGCCTCGGATTGTGAGGGGGCACAGGGGCTTTCTGCTTTCTTTGGAAAACCTATGGCTAAAAATTCTTCATCGGATGCCCCGGTGAGCGGGGACGTTCCTCAACATGTCGCCATCATCATGGACGGCAATGGCCGTTGGGCGCAATCCCGCGGTCTGCCCCGTCTGGCTGGTCACCGGGCAGGCACCGAGAATTTGCGCGTCATCATCGAGGCCTGCGTGGAGTTTGGCGTTAAGTACCTCACCATCTACGCTTTCTCCACCGAGAATTGGGCGCGTCCCCCTGCCGAGGTGCGCGGCCTGATGCGCATCCTGGAAGACATGCTGGACCGCCAACTGGATGAACTCGACGCCAAGGGCGTGCAAATCCGCCATATCGGGCGTCTGGAGCGCATCCGCCCCGCCCTGCAAGAGAAAATCGTGCAGTCTGTGGAGCGCACCAAAAACAACACCCGCCTGGTACTCAACGTGGCTTTCAACTACGGAGGACGCGACGAAATCGTCCATGCTATTCAACGCATCATCCGGGACGGCGTCAAGCCCGAAGATGTCACCCCGGAACTGGTCAGCCGCTATCTCTACACCGCCGGAATCCCCGACCCCGACTTAATCATCCGCACATCGGGAGAACTGCGGGTCAGCAACTTCCTCATCTGGCAGGGCGCGTATGCCGAGTGGTACATCACGCCGACCTACTGGCCGGATTTCAACAAAGAGGAATTCCGCAAAGCGCTGGAAGAATACAAACGCCGCGACCGGCGCTTTGGACGCATCCACACCCCCACGTAAATCCCCCATGTTGAGTCAGCGCGTCCTGGTTGTAGTGGTTCTGCTCCCCCTTTGGGTGGGGCTTCTCTTTTTGGGGGAGATTCCCTTTGCCATCTTCATGGCGTTCGTCATCCTTCTTGCGGCCCGTGAATACGGGCTGCTTTTTCGGAAAGGGGGCTACCAGCCTTCCCTGATATTCCTCATGGCGGGTGCTGCCGGCCTTGCCTGGTTCCACATCGAAGACCGCTGGACAGCCCCCTGGCTGCTGGCGGTCATCTTTGGGGCTTCCGCCTGGCATCTGCTCGCTTACGAGCGGGGGAGGGAGAAAGCCGGAACGGATTTCTCCATCACCCTTGCCGGAATCCTGTACCTGGGGTATCTGGGGGCCTACCTTTTGAAGTTGCGCTTTTTGGATTACGGGGCGTGGTGGGTTTTGCTGGTGCTGCCGATTGTATGGATTGCCGATAGCGCCGCCTATTTTGTGGGCCGCCGTTATGGAAAGCACCCCCTCAGCCCCAGGCTCAGCCCCAAAAAAACCTGGGAAGGGTATTGGGGCGGCGTCGCGGGCGGTATCCTGGCGGGCTGCCTGCTGGCGACGGCTTACGGGACGGCCTGGGGCATGGCCCCTCCCGTGCAGCCCTGGCATGGAGTCGCGTTGGGCGCGCTCCTGGGGCTTCTCACCCCCCTGGGCGACCTCACCGAAAGCATGTTCAAGCGTCAGTTTGGGGTCAAAGATTCCAGCCGCCTGCTTCCGGGGCACGGCGGAGCCTGGGACCGCATCGATTCCTGGCTGTGGGCTGCCCCGCTGGGGTACTACCTGATTGTCTGGTTTTTTACGTGAGGCCGGTTTTGCGGCGGGCAGGGGCGCATGGGAAAGAGGAAGCGCAGAGATGAGACAATTATGGATACTTCTTGTTGTTCTGACGGCTGTCCTGGCTGGATGTGGGGGACGTTCCGCGTCTGTTGGCCGCGGGCAATGTGAGGAGGGGCTTTGCGTCAGGATGGAGATAGACGGACCGGTTCGCCGGGGGAAACCGATTGTCGTCCAAATAACCGCAACAAGCCAGGAGCGCATTTCTAATTTGGGTATTTCACTGATGTATCAGGATAAAGAAATTGTCGTCGATGAAGCGGACGGGCCGGAACCGGGGCAGGTTGTTTGGAGAGGGGAGTGGGGCTTGGATTGGAGTGTAGACGCACAGGCCGGCCAACCAATTGTGCTTGAGCGCAAGATTCATCTGCCTGACAGAAAAGGCCCTATTTACCTTATGCCAAGCGCAATGACGCCCCGGGGGTTGCGTGTCGTAGATTCTGTGTCCATTTACTTCAGCGGCGAAAAGGGGGAGATATACCGTTCGGGAACGTTGATACCGGTGACGCCCCCTCCGTTGTTGGTTTATACCGTCACACCGGGCCCGTCACCGACCCCCCTCCCTACAAATACGCCTTGGCCGAT
>DRKV01000233.1 GCA_011051635.1 Chloroflexota bacterium
AGGCTCCCAGTAAATCGGGGTAGCCTTTGGGCGGGGCGAGGCGTCCCACGGCAATCAGGACGACGTTCTCCGGCGTACAGCCCAGTTGGGAACGCAGGGCACGGCGCTCTTGGAGCGAGAGGGGCGGAATTTCCGGCACGGCGTTGGGAATGACCTCAATGCGTTTTCTTCCCAGGCGGTGAGTGTGCGCCCGCGCCACCTCGCCCCCAACGGCAACGACGGCGCGGGCGGCGTAGCGCAGGGTCCAGGTTTCCAGGGCGCGGCGCAGGGGGTGGTGAAAACGGGGGTCCTGCCCGACGGAGTGCAGGGTCGCCACGACGGGCGTCCCCGTCCAGCGCCCAGCCAGCCCGCCGAGGATGTTGGCATAGGCGAGATGAGTCTGCACCACGTCGTAACGCCGCGCCCGAAAGTGCGCTGCCAGCGCCCGCAAACGGCCTGCATCCAGCAGATGAGGAGCAGGGAAGAGGAACACCTCCACCCCGGCATCCCGGAGCGCTTGCTGGATGGGCGATTGGGGGTCGTCATGCAAACTGAGCACACTGGCCTGCATGTCATAGGAGGCGGCGTGGAGGGCGAAAGTCTCCACCAGTTTTTGCGCTCCGCCAATGCGGAGGAGGTCTATCATTTGGAGGACGCGCATGGGAAGTGTGAAAGTGTGCAAGTTTGCAAGTACGAAAGTATGCAAGTATGCAAGGGGTGGGTCAGGATTTCTCGCGACGGAGGGCGGAGCGGAGGACGCTCCCGGCTTCCAGGAGGATGGGGCGCTGGACGAACCACAGGAAGCCCAGGTAGGCCAGAGCGCCGCCGGAAACGGCAATGCTCAACTGCACCCAGGACGGCAGTCCGCCGCTGAGGGTGAGCGCAGCCCCCACAATCAACGCCATCACCGTCCCAGCGCTCAGGGCGGGGGAGAGGGCACTTGCAATCTCACGGAAGGGGGTCTCCATCAAACGGCTGGCAAGGTACAACTCTACCACCCCTGTTGTGAAGGCAATGGCGGCGTGAACCCACCCCACGGCAACAATTGTCTGCAAGCGGGTCACCGCCCACCACAAGCCCGGCAAAAGCACGGCCAGCCTCCCCAGCGAGATGTAGGTCAAAATCTGAGGGCGTCCCTGGGCTTTGTACACATCCCCCACATTGTAGGCCAGGGAAAGGGTGAGGGCGTAGATGGCGATAGCCCGCATCGGTTCGATGGCCGCTTCCCATTTGCCGGTGAAGAAGGTGAGCACCAGCGGGCGGGCTACCAGCGCCATTCCCAGCCCGAGGGGAACTGTCACCAGCGAGACGTAGCGCGCCGTGTTGAGAAAGCCCTTCCGCAGGGCTGCCGGGTCATCCCGCAAGGAGGCATAGACCGGAAAGATGACGCGTCCGATGATGTAACAAAACTGCATAACCACCAGGTCGGGGATGCGAAAAGCGAGGGTGTAAATTCCCAGCGCAGCAGCCCCCATGTAGCGGCCTATCAAAAGGTAGTCGGCGTTGGCAATCAACATCCCCAGAGCGCCCACCAGAACGATGTTGATGCCGTAGGCCAGCAATTGACGCGCCAGACGGGGGTTGAAACGCCGGCGGGGACGCCAGGGGTAAGTGCGCCACAAAGTAATGGTTCCCGCAATCCTGCCGGAAACCTGACCGAAAATCAGGCTCCAGGCCCCCAGTCCCAGGAAGGCCAGCAAAATGGAGATGACCCCCTTGCTGAAAGCGCGGGCAAAATCGGGGACGAATTTGCGCCCGAAGGATAAATCGCGGCGCAAAAGGACATCATGGGTGTTGCCAATTGCCGTGATGGGGAAAACCAGCCCCAGGAAGCGGGTCACCGGCACAGCGCGCGGGTCCTGGAAAAAAATCCCTACCAGCGGAGCGCCCACCCAGGTGATGAGAAAGAGCAGCGTGCCCAGTCCCAGACTGAGCCAGAACCCCGTATAAGGAGCGTCCGGGTCGTCCCGATGGTAAATGACGGCCTGCCCGGTGCCCAGGTCGCTCATCACCTGCAAGAAACTGATGATTACCAGGGCGTAACCCGCCACGCCAAAATCTTCTTCGCTCAGAAGACGCGCCAAAACGACCGTGCTGACAAAAACCATCAATTTGCCGCTGTAAAACGAGGCGTAACTCCAGAATGTCCCCCACAGAGTAGCGTGGGTCAGGTTACGGGAAATGCTCATGAGGCCAGTTCATGCTCTTGCAGAGATTGCGCGGCCTGAGGCAAAGCCAACCCGATGCCAACCAACAACCAGAAGTAACGCGGGTACGCGGCGTGAACAAACAGCGCGGCTGTAAGATACCCCAGCAAAGCCAGGCCAAAAGCAACCACCATCTCGGCTTCATCCTCCGCTCCAGCCTCTTCGAAACGTTGCCGCGCAGTACGAATGGCGCGATATAAAAAGGCAAAGATAGCCGTGAAAACAAGGATTCCCGCCAGGCCGCTTTCGGCAGCAATTTCCAAATAAAAACTGTGGGGTTCCCGATTCTCGCGGCGCGGGTCCAACCCCAGGCGGCTGGAATAATCCAGATAATGTTCGGGGTAGTTGCGAATCCCCACACCGAGGAGCGGGTAATCCCGGAACATCAAGGCTGCCACCATCCATTCACTGGCGCGCCCGCGGAAGGAAACCTCATTCCGCACATCCCCCCGTCCGGGGATGAAATCCGTCAACGTGCTCAAACGGGCAGTGTAATCCCCAGGCAAAAACGGGAGCAGCACAGCCGCAAGGATGAGTACGGCGAGAACCTTCGTCGGGCTGAATTTATGATGGATGGACAGAGCCGCCAGAACGACTGCCAAAGCAAGGAAACCGCCGCGGGAAAAGGTAAAGACGAGGCTCAGCGCAATCACCACCGCAGCCCAAAGTGCCAGAATGCGCCACAGGAGCCGCCGTTCCGCAAAAAGGCGGTTCAGTGCCAGGGGAAAGAGGGCTACCAAAATTTGGGCGTAAAAATTGGGGTCGCCAATCGGTCCTGCAATGCGAGGTTCATCGTGCACTCCTACGATGTTGAGTACCGGCGCCTGGGCAAAGCCTCCAAAATTGTTATCAAAGTCTCCACTCACGTACTGGTAGACGCTCAAACTCCCCATGAGAATGCCGGCAAACAACAAAGCCCAGATGACCTTAGGGATGTCTTCATGACGCTGGAAAAGCATCACTACAAGCACTGTGATAATGCCATCCTTGACAAAGTCACTGACCGCGCCAAGCGCCGTGCTGAAGTTCGCGGCAAAGAAGAGGGATAACAGGATAACGAGAGCGTACGAGCCAATCAAAGCCAGGGGCAGACTCCAACCGCGAGGCTCCTCGCCATGCAGAACCCAGCGCAATGCTACCATTCCCAGCAACAAAACCACCAACGGCTTGGCAACAGAGGGCAGATTGTGATAATGGATGAGCACATCCGAGAGGCGGATGTAGGTGATAAAGGTAAGAGTGCTCAACCCTATCCAGGGAGTGGAAAAAGTCCCCAAGGCAATCACGCCGCCTCCCAGGAGAGCGACGATTGCCGCCGCCCCCAACGGCCCGCGGGTGACCGCGTTTCCTGTCACCCCCCCCGCTGCAACAGCCAACGCGCCAAAAAGGAGGGCGGCCTGCCAACGCGAAGCATAGGATGAAACCTGTTTCGCGGGATGGGTCATCACACCGCTGTCTCCGCCAAGTAAACCGGGTCCTCCGGACGACGGCGCGCCTGTTCAACCGCATCCTCGAGACGGATACGCAAGGTTTCTAGCGTATCTCTCCGCTGGAACACAACGATGCCAACGCTAGGCTCCAATTGGATGACATCGCCCCCCGGTTCCAATTCAAACGGCTGGGTCAAGATGCCATAGACGCGTCGCAAGGTGCGCGCCGCGCCATCACCAGGGGTGGCAGGCAACATGACGGCAAAGCGAATGTCGCTCCAGCGCCCGATGATGTCGTTGCCGCGCAGTTCCTGGCGCAGAACGCCTGTCACATGGCGCAGGACACGCTGGACGATGGGCTGCGGCAGGGTGTCTATCAATTCCTCCAGGCCGGTCAGTTGTATCAACCCCAGCGAGAAACCTTTATCAGCGCCGCGGTCCATCTGCATCTCAAGGCGGTGTTCAAAGTGATTGCGCGTGAAGGCCGTGGAGAGCGCATCAATGATGCGGCGGCGGCGGTAAGCATCCAGCGGAGCCTGGACTTGCTCCCGCACGATAGCCAGCGCCCCACCCATCAGCGCGCCCAGCACCAGCGCCAGCCCCGCATCACGCGCCGGATTAGGGCTGAAGGGCTTTTCCGCCGGCATGGCCGGGTCCAAAAAGCGGATGTCGTACACCTTATACAGTTGCTGGATTTCGCCAATCGCCCGCTGCCCGATGCTGTTAGCCAACAATGCCGCCAATTCAGGGTCGGGGCCAATGACCGTCAATTCCAAAATGTTGGCATCCGGCAGCACGACGGCGTTATGCGAGTAATCGGTCAACGCTTCGGGGTCCAAGCCCAGGGACTTCACCGTCTCTTGATAAATGCGCTCACTGTTGAGAAATTCGGCATAGGTTGACACAATCGAGCGTTTGTCCAGGGCCGCCAGACTGCTCACCACATCCCGCCCACTGACATTCTCTGGATTGGGACTAACCACGAAGCGGGCACCAGTCTGATACATAGGCGTTGCCAGGTAATCTATCAGCAAGGCCACATTGAATGCCACCAAGGCTGTCAGTACGATTATCCACCAGCCCCTACGAAGCATGCGAAGATATAGCCGTAATTCCATTAGAAAATCATCCCGTGCAGGTAGTATCCAGCCGAAAATTTCAGCAGAGCCGCCATTTTGGAGACAATGCTTAGTCCCGCTTTGGTAATGGCGACGCCGGGGCGAATTTCCGGTCTGGTTCTTGAGTTCCGTCAGTTGTACCCGATATACCCGGAGAAGTTGCAAACAAGGTTATCAGGTCTTCCACATTCTTTTGCAAGGTGAATTCCCGCCAGACCAGGTCGCGCCCTGCTTCGGCGCGCCGGGCTGCCTCCGCTGGATGCCGGTAGACCATCTCCAACGCATCGGCTAACGCTCCGGCATCTTTTTCGGGAACCAGCCAGCCGGTTTCTCCCGGACGTACCAGTTCCGGGATACCGGAAATCTCTGTCGCCACTACAGGCAGGCCGCTTGCCAACGCTTCCATCAAGGCAACGGGGATGCCCTCCATTTTGCCGGAGGGAGTAACCACACTGGGTTGCACGTAACAATGCGATTCTGCCAGCAAGGCAGCAACTTCGTCCTGCGTTTTGGCACCCAGCAAGAACACCTGTTCTTCCAGCCCCAACGAGTGGATGCGTTCCCGCAAGGCCGCTTCCAACGCTCCTCCGCCTATCAGACGGCAACGGAAAGGGATGCCGCGTTCTCGCAAGCGTGCACAGGCATCAATGAGGTAGCGTTGCCCTTTATAGGGCTGTAAACTTCCTGTGTGGACAATCTCAAAACGCTCGTCACTGTGCCACTCCCGAGTTTCTCCAGCGTAACGCGCCGGGTCAAGGCCACAATGAACTACATGGGTTTTGCTCGCGACCCATGCTCCAAGAAGTTCTTGCAAATAACGGCGATTGAACTCCGAAATGGCTACAACAAAGGCGGCGTCACGCAATTTTGTCTCCAACATGGCGTGGCAGACGAAAATATCATGTGCATGCACCGTGATACTGTAAGGAATACCTGTCAGGCGGTGTACAATCCAGGCAACCAGGGCGGGGTGGGTGGCATAATGGGCATGGATGTGGGGCACATCAAGAAAAGTCGCTTCTCGCGCCAGAGAAATACTTTTCGGCCACAGGATTACAGCCCGGGACAAAAATTTGGGGCTGGTGCGATTCTCCCACAACACCCGCCCCAAAGTTCCCAGATACCGTTTCGGAGAACGCAGCAAGAGAAGAAGATTGTCACCCAGCACTTTTGGCGAGAGGAAGCCCGTCTTCCAGGCTCGCGCTATCCAGGGACGCGCCTCCGGATGGACTACTTCCTGACGCTGGAAGATGAGGGGATACAACAGCACCTGCCATCCGCGGGCCTCCAGGGCTACCATCTCACGCAGAATAAAAGTTTCTGGCAGATGAGGAAACCGCGACATGACATAAGCCACGCGCTGCCGCATCTAGTACGCCCCTTTCTGCTGAAAGACAGCCAGTACGGTGCGTGCCAGAATGTGGATATCCAGCCAGAGACAGCGGCGCTCCATGTAGGCCACATCCAAACGCACGCGTTCATCAAAACTGGAACTGCCGCGCCCCGTAATTTGCCACAGACCAGTCAATCCCGGGACGATATCCAGGCGTTCCGTGTGCCACATGGAGTATGTGCGCGGGCTAAAGGAAGTGGGACGCGGCCCCACCAGGCTCATGTCGCCCAAGAGTACATTGAACACCTGAGGTAGTTCGTCCAGGCTGGTTTTACGGAGAATGTGTCCCAGGCGAGTAACCCTGGGGTCATTGGTAATTTTGAAATCAGGCCATTGCAATTCATTGAGATGCATCAACTTGATTTTCAATTCCTCCGCATCAGGCACCATTGTGCGGAATTTGTACATCTTGAAACGTCGCCCCCCTTTTCCTGTACGCCACTGCACAAAAAACACAGAGGCACGAGGTTCCATCAGTTTCATCAGAGCAGCAATGATAAGCAGCCACGGCAACCAGAACGGGGCAGCCAATACCACGATAGCAATATCCAACAAGCGCTTTGCTCGCTCATAAGCCTTACCGCGCAAGATTTTTTTGTCGGGGTCGAAGCGGTTCAACCATGCCAAATCGTCCGCCAGGGCGAAATGCTCCCCCTTGTTTGAAGCATGGTCAAGGTGATATTGCAATCGCGGTCGGGTGCGGCGCTCTTTCATAGCCGAGAAACTCGCATCAGGAACGGCAGTGAAATCATCGGGGCGGCTCTCCCGCATAGAACAAGGCTGGGTTCTTCACGGGATTCATCAGGTCATTCTCCGCTTTGCGTAACAACTCATCAAAAGAAAGAGCCTCATCCGGGAAGGTGGCAACACCAAAGGCCACCGGCACTCCCAGCCGCTCCGCCACACTGGCACGAATACGGTCAGCGAGGACGATAGTGCCATCCAACGTTGTCTCAGGGCACAAAATGATGAATCGCCCGGCATCATCCCGGCGGACGACCAAATCAGTGCGGCGGGCCTCCTCACTGATAGCACGCGCCAGACTACCCAGTACATACTGGCGGGTAATGGCACGCTGCACCTCCTGCACTGCACGCTGCAAATTGGTGTCCAACGCGTTGGGAGCGGGTTCTACCACCATCACACTCAGGGGGCGCTCGTGACGACGGCTGCGAATCATCTCCGTCTTAATTTCGTCCTCGGCCTCACTCATTTCCAACACTCGCGAAGAGTTCACACCAAAGGTAATTTTTTCAACGAGGTCTTCCATCACCGCAAGGTGGTGTACTGTCTCATAACTCAGCAGGACAGCCAGAGCAATTACTGCTATTTCCGTTATAGTCTGGAACAGGAATTCACCAACAAACAGAGGCGTACCGCGGTCAAGTGTCATCCGGAGAGCAACATACCCGCCTATCCAGATTGCCCACCCCCAATAAACCGTCTTATTTTGAAAATCAGGCACAAACAGATACGCGGCCAAAGCAAGCACGACCAAAAGGTACACAAAAAAGTGAAGGGGCCGCCCACTTCCCTGCCACACAAGCAACCTGTCCAAATTGAAGACCACCAACAGGTAAAAAGCCAACAGCGCTAACGATTTGCGTACGCCATACATGATAACTCCACAAGTAAGAATCTATGCATGAACTTTGCTGATAAAAAGGGAAGACCAAAATAAGGAAAATTTCGCCAAACCCTGGGCCCAAAAACGACCCGTATTTGCCAAAACACGCCATCATTATAGAGTTGTCCACGCGCAGAGAGGATTACAGTTGTGATAGGGCTATTCCACCCAACGACCCACTTCCGTCACCACACGCACAGTAGGGCAAGGCATCTCAGCGAACACTTCTTTGGGGTCTACCAGCACGGCGAACAAACCGGCCTGTTGGGCACCCAGGATATCGGCGAAATAATTATCCCCCACATAAACGATGTCCTGGGGCGGAGTACGCAACCGCCGGGCGGCAATGTCGAAGATTCTCCTGTCCGGTTTCCAGACCCCCACTTCACCGGCTGCCAGGATGAGGTCGAAATACTGCGCCAGACGAGCCTCTTCCAGGTATTCCCGAAACGGTTCGCGGCGGTTGGAGAGTACCCCCAGCCGATACCCCCGCTCCCGTAAGGCTTGCAGCATTTCAGGGACACCCGGAAAGAAACGGTCTTCGGGGCGGTACTGCTCCTGCATGTAGGTCTGCACTTTGGGAGCCATCCACGCCGCTTCGGCAGGGGAGCAGCCAAAGGCTATCAACTGCCGCCGGGTGTAGTGCGTCCAAAAAGCGGCATCCCATTTGCGGAAACGGCGCTGGTCCCTCACCAGCGTGAGGGAATCCGCCCAATAAAAATGTGCCCATTGCAAGGCTCTCTTCCAACGCTCCGGGCTGTCTTGTGCGCCCAATGCTACCGCTTGTTGCAACAACACCTCATTGGCAGAAGGATGACTCTCTCGTAAGGTTCCATCCAAGTCGAAGAGGACAGCCTGCCAGCGCCCGTTCTGCTTCTGCATACAATACTCCCTGTACTCTCAAAAATATCTCACAGAGGAAGAATCCTACCACATTCAAGTTCGTCACAAGATTTGACAAATTGCGCCAAAAATCATGCTATTTACCCACTTCAGGAATGACATGTGACACTACGCCCCTCTCCTCTTGCCGGGTATACTGACAATACGTTACACACTGTCCAGGAGGTGTCTTGTGAGCAACCGGAAGTGGCAAACCATCAAAGTGAGTTACTGTCAACGCGTCGGGCACGAAGTCAGCCTGGAAGCGGAAGTTGTTTATCCCAGCGATGTGATGCCCGACCAACCGCCCCGCATCGTTGCTCACCGCTGTTCCTTTGGCTTGCAATGCAACCTGGAGGGTACCCCCAGTTGTGTATGGGCAGGGACCAACCCTGATTACGACCCCTTTGTTGAGAACGCGCAGCAATAAGGGCGTTTCATGCTTCTCTTTTTTGGGGGGCGCACTGCCCCTCCAACTCTCTCTCCTTCATGTTCTATCTCCTGACCCGGCGCGCAAGCGCGCCAAACAAAAAACGGCTCCCGAAATCGGGAGCCGTTTTTGCTTCAGAGAAATGTGCCTTCACGGTTCGCGCACACAGCGGTATCCGTGCCGCGGATTTCCCCAATCCTTTTCCTGATTGAGAACATTCCCGTTGTAACTCACGTACCAGGCTTCGTCCGCGTTGAACTCCTCCGCCGTCCAGTAGTAAATCGGCGGCTGGTCGGGGGCCCACAAGGGAGTCTCCTTATCCGGGGTGCGCTCGCACTCCGCCTTGCCCTCGCCGGAGGGAGGCGTGCAGCCCGCGTTGACGCCATCCCGCGTCAGGGAGCGCACGATTTCTTCCGCCGCGGGCATTCGCCAGATGTACTGCGGCTCCGCCATGAGGCGCGTCCCGTCCTCGCTGAGGTAAGCGCACAGACCGGTGGTTTGCATCTCCGTTTCGGTGGCGTGCCCTGCCCCCAGGTCTTCTCCCGTTTTCAGGCCGATGGGAGCCTGCCCGTAGCGGGCCAGACTGTCCCACGAGGGATACCCGCCCCAGGGCTGCTTCCAGTTCCAGCCGGGGCCGGAGGGGGCCCACACCAGAGTCACGCCGTTGCCTTCCACCAGACGCGTCCCCCGCTCCCCGTCATCCCACCGGCTCAGGACAAGGGGCAACTCCACCAGGGAAACCCCCACCAGGATGAGGAGGGGAGGTCCGAAGCCCAGCAAAGCGCGCCAATGCCGTCCAATCCGGTGGTTCTCGAAGAAATGCTGCGGATATTTCGCATCCCACAAGAAGAGCAGTCCGACCAGCACCAGCGCCCCGCTCACGGGGAACATGGCGAGAACAGCCCCCACGGAAAGCCCCCCGCTGCGGGTGAAGGCCATCGTCCACCACCCGACGGTGAACGCGCCGCCGCCCGCGACAATCACCCAGCCGGCGAGGCGCGTCCGCCACAACGCCAGCGCCGTGAACGACAGACAGCCTGCCGCCGGCAAGAGATATGCCGCCGGCTGCGGAAAGGGCAGCCCCCAACCCTCGTAGTACATTTCGCTGATGCCCCAGAACGTCCACAAAGAAGTTGCCAGGGCCAGTATCAGCCAGGCGAGGAGACCTGCGTAGCGCTTCATTCCAGTCCACGAAGGTCCACGAATGGACACGAATGTGACAGGTGGAGGGGGAAAGCCGCGTGGGCGATATTCC
>DRKV01000234.1 GCA_011051635.1 Chloroflexota bacterium
ATCGCGATGCGTTTCTTCTCGCCCGCGCTGAGATGGTGCGACAGCCGCCGCTCGTATCCCTCCATGCCCACCTGGGCCAGGGCCTCCCGCACCCGGCGGCGGACTTCGCCCTCCGGCAGCCCCATGTGGAGGGGGCCGAAAGCCACGTCCTCAAAGACCGTCGGGGAGAACAACTGGTCGTCGGCATCCTGGAAGACCAGCCCGACCCGGGCGCGGATGGCGGGGAGATTCTCGTCCCGGAGAGGCATCCCCTCCACGCGGAGGCTCCCCTTCCCCCGAAGGATGCCGTTCAGATGCAGGAGGAGGGTGCTCTTGCCCGCCCCGTTGGGGCCGACCAGGGCGACCTTCTCCCCACGGCGCAGGGTGAGGGAGATGTCCCGCAAGACCTCAGGGCCGCCGGGGTAGCGGAAAGCGAGATTCCGGATTTCGAGAGCCGGGGGCAGAGCGGTCACAGGCACCTCCCCAGACATTGCACCAACGCCAGCCCGACCGCGGCCAGGAGCAGAAAAAGCCAATCGCGCCGCTGCAAGGCGTGGGGGTGCATGACGAGGAGTTCCCCGCGGTAACCGCGGGAGGCCATTGCCGCGTAGACGCGTTCACTGCGCTCGTAACTGCGCAAGAAGAGTTGCCCGGCCATCCCGCCCGCCACCTGCGCCCGCCAGCGGAGCGTCCCGCCGCCGCGCCGGGCATCCACGCGGGCGCTGCGAGACTGACGGGCGCGCAACAGACGCAGGGCTTCGTCACCCAGGACGAAGAGGTAGCGGTACATGAAGGCAATCACGGCAACGATGAGACGCGGAAAGCGGAGATGGTGCAGGGCATGGATGACCTCCGGGAAGGGTGTGACTGCCGTCAAGAGGACGGCGGCTTGCACCGAGAGCCAGGAACGCAGCAGGACGCTGAGGAAGCGCACCGCCCCGCTCTCCGTGGCCGTCAAAAGCCAGGGCCCGAGAGCAAGGCGAAAAAGCGGCCTTCCCGGCAGGGTAAAGAGGATGCTGAGGGCCGGCAACAGGAAGGGCAGGGCGACAAGCGAGCGTTTCAACAGATACCCCATCCCGACGCCTCCCGCCGCGCTGGCCGCGACCAGCAGCCCCCAGGCGAGCAGGAATCCCATCCAGGCTCCGTCAGGGAGCAAGACGACCGAAAGCGCAAAAAGCAGGGTAGCGACAACTTTCGGGCGCGCTTCCAGGGCGTGGAGAACGCTTTCCCGCGGCAGGTAGTGGTCGAAGGGGCTGAAGTGCATGGGGGAGGGGTAGGGAGTTAGGGGTTAGGGTGTTGCGGGTTAGGGGGTTGCGGGTTAGGGGGTTGCACCTCGCACGTCGCACGCCGCACGTCACACTATCGGGTTAGAGGTCCGACTTCTCGGTTACGTCCACTGGTTGGTGACGGGGCGAGGCGGCCAGGAGACGGCTCACGGCGTAGGCGAGGGCGGCAACGACCAAGGCGCCCAACGCGCCGGCAAGGATGACCGAGAGAGGCGTCTCGCCCAGTTGCGGGATGGCGTAGTCACCGAGCACATGGATGGAGGGCGCCGTGGAACGGCCCGCAAAACCCAGGTCGTCGGCGACGCGTTCCAGGCCGTCGGGGTAGGCGGAGGCCAGGGGGGAGAGGAGCAGGACGAGCAACGAAGCCAGCGCGCCGCCCCAAATCCAGCCGCGCCCTCCGCGGGGCGAGTCCGTTCCTTCCAGCACATCGGGACGCGCCCGGCTGACAAAAGCCACCGCACCCGCGGTAATCAGGGCTTCCCCAATCCCAATCAAGGCGTGTACCCCCAGCATGGCGGGCAGCACCACCCGTAAAGGCGCAGTCCCGCTCAACCACAGTTCCAAAGAGGTCGCCAGCGCTCCCGCCAGGACGGAGAGCCAGGCAGCCAGGCCAATCACGCCCAAACGCACCCGGCGGCTGCGTCCCAGCACGCCGCGGTACAGGCCGTAGCCAATCAGGGCGGTGAGGATGCCCATGTTGAAGATGTTGGCGCCCATCACCAGCAGGCCGCCATCCTGAAAGAGGAGCGCCTGCACGCCGATGACGCTCGCCATCACCAGCATCCCGGCCCACGGCCCCAGCATGACCGCCGCCAGCACGCCGCCAAGCAGATGCCCGGAGGTGCCCCCCGCGACGGGGAAATTAATCATCTGGGCGGCGAAGATGAAGGCCGCCATGACGCCCATGAGGGGTACCTGGCGCTCTCCCAGCGTGCGCCGCGTCCGCCGGGCTGCTACCCACAGCAGGGCGGCGCTCAACACCCAGCAAACCGCCGCCACCCCCGGCGACAGGAAGCCATCCGGGATGTGCATGATGAGAGGTTCGAGAAACAAATTGGGGAACATACTGCCTCCTTGTAACCCAAAAATTCACAGGGGAGTATGTTTTACCACAAATTGCGGAAAGGACGGTAGAGCGTGGACGGTGGACGGCGGGATGTCGGCAAATTCTCTGGCAAGCACCTACCCCGCGCAGCAACTCAACATTTCCACGTCTTTCTCGAAACCCAGGACGGCCAGTTTGAGGGCCTCGACGTTGGTCAGGTAGGGAAAAAGCGTCTCGCGCAGGTCGGCGACGGTCAGGCCGAGTTTGAGCGCCAGGGCAGCCACTTGAATCATCTCGCCCGCTTCGGGGGCCAGGATGTGCGCGCCCAGGAGTCTATCCGTGGCGGCATCGGCCACCAGTTTGACCAGGCCGCGCGTGTCGCGGGCCGCAAGGGCGCGGGGAACGTGCTTCATAGGTAGTTCGCTGACTTTGACGACGTAGCCCTGTTCGCGGGCCTGGGCTTCGGTCAGTCCGGCGGAGGCCACTGCCGGGTCGGTGAAGACGACCCGCGGGATGTAGTCGGTGCGGTAGCGTTTCTCCGCGCCGGTGAGGGCGTTCTCGGCGGCCAGCCCCCCGGCGTAGGCGGCCACGTAGACGAACATATCGCGACCGGTCACGTCCCCGGCAGCATACACGTTGGGATTGCTCGTGCGGAGAGTATCATCCACGAGGACTTCGCGGCGCGGGCCGAGTTCCACGCCCGCATCTTCCAGCCTCATGCCGCGGGTGTTCGGGCGGCGTCCGGTGGCGACCAGCAGGGCTTCGGCCCTCACCGCCCTCCCCTGCCCTGGCGGGCCCCCCCTCCTCTCTCTCCCAGTGGGAGAGGGGGGAGGGGGCTGGGGGGTGGGAGGCGAGGGAGTCAGCACAATCTCCCCGCCATCCTGCTCCACACGCGCCGTCTTGAAACCGGTCAGGATACGGATGCCCTCCGCCTCCAGCGCCTCTTGGAGCGCGGTGCCGACCGCTTCGTCTTCGAAGGGGGCGATGCGCGGCAGGAGTTCCACCACGGTGACGGCTACCCCGGCGCGGGCGAAAATCTGCGCCTGCTCCAGGCCGACGGCGTTGGCCCCCAACACAACCAGTGAGCGCGGCAGGACGCGCAGTCCCATCGCTGTGGTGCTGGTGAGGTAGGGCACCTCGTCCAGGCCGGGGATGGGCGGAACCCACGGGGATGCCCCCATGGCGAGAATGACGCGGTCGGGGGTGTAGGTTTCGCCAGTCACTTCTACCGCCAGGAGACCTCCGAGGTCTTTTGAGACCTCGGAGGTCTGGGGCAGCAACCGGGCGCGGCCTTCGAGGTAGGTGATATTGGGATACGCGGCCAGCACGTCGCGGTACTTGGCCTGGCGCAGTTCGGTCACCAGTTCGTCCTTGTGCGCCACCACCTGCGCCCAGTTCAGCGCGCCTTTCATCGTCTGCACGCCGCGGAAGGGGTGCTCCCCGGCGCGGTGATAGTGCTCCATCGCCCGGATGAGCGCCTTGCTGGGCACACAGCCCACGTTGACGCACGTCCCGCCGATTTCCCCGGCGTTGACCAGCAGCACGCGCGCCCCAAGTTCCGCGCCCCTGATGGCCGCGGCGAATCCCGCCGAGCCGCCGCCGATGACCATCAGCGTTGAGACCTCCGAGGTCTGTAAGACCTCGGAGGTCTTGCTGCCGGGGACTTTCTCCCCATACCCCGCCTGCTCCACCGCAGCAA
>DRKV01000235.1 GCA_011051635.1 Chloroflexota bacterium
CGGAGCCAACCTCCAACTCTGGATTGTGCCGGACGGGGCGCACGGACGCAATCACCTAGTCGCTCCCGAGGCTTACCGCCGCCGCGTCCTGGATTTCTTCGACGCCGCTCTGCCTGGCGATTGAAATCGCGGCTACAGTTGCGAAACCTGCCTTCGCAGGTTGGCTTCCAGCCGCCGCAGGGCGGCTTTGCAGATGTTGGCGCAGTTTCAACTGCCGTTTTCTGCAACACCTGCTTGCACCCGGGAGTAGTCCCGCTAACGCTCTTCTTACAAAAATGCGCTACCATTGGTGGCGCATTTTCTTTTTGGAGCGCGCCGTCTTGCGGGCAGGGCTGGAACCCCTGCCCTGGGTTCCCTCAAGTCCGCAAAGCGGACTTCCTGGCCTTAGCGGGGGGGCTTCCAGCCCCCCGCGTAACGGCAATGCCTACCTGCTCTCAAAGCAGCGACGCGTCGCCGCACTCCATGAAAATCAAAGACTACGGAGGAGTTTATGACCACCCAGGCCGTAAAACAACCGCACACCTTCAAAGCCGAAATCAAGCAATTACTGGATATCCTCGTTCATTCCCTCTACACCGAGCGCGAAATTTTCCTGCGGGAACTCATCTCCAACGCCTCCGATGCCCTCAGCCGGATGCGGCTGGTGATGCTCACCGAACAGGACGTGCTCGACCCCGAAGCCGAACTCGCTATCCGCATCAGCGCCGACCCCGATAAGCGCCTCCTGACCATCGAGGACACCGGTGTAGGGATGACTCTCGAGGAGTTGGACGAAAATCTGGGGACGATTGCCCACTCCGGGGCGAGGGCGTTCCTGGAGGCCACCCAAAAGGGCGAGAAGGAACCCCAAAATCTGGCGGAAATCATCGGGCAGTTCGGGGTGGGCTTCTATTCCGTCTTCATGGTGGCCGATAAAGTGGTCGTCACTTCCCGCTCTTACCGCCCCGAAGCGCAGGCCGCCCGCTGGATTTCCGAAGGCGGGGAGACCTACGTCCTCGAGCCGGCAGAGAAGGAAGCCCGCGGCACGCGCCTTGAAATCCACCTCAAGGAGGACGCCGCCGAATTTGCCCAGGAATACCGCTTGCGGGACATCATCCGCCGCCACTCGGATTTCGTCGCTTACCCCATCTACCTGGGCGAGGGCGAGGAGCCGGTCAACACCCGCAAGGCGCTGTGGCGCGAATCCCCCGGCGCGGTGAGCGAGGAGCAGTACGCCGACTTCTACAAACAGTTCACCCTGGATTTCGAGCCGCCTTTGCTGCACCTGCATCTTCGCGCCGACGCCCCCGTGCAACTCTACGCCCTGCTCTACATCCCGGCGAAGGCCGAGCGCGGCATGTTCTCCCTGCGCAAGGAGGACGGCTTGAAACTCTACGCCCGCAAGGTGCTCATCCGCGAGTACACCAAAGACCTCCTGCCGGAGTACCTGCGCTTCGTCCAGGGCGTGGTGGATAGCGAAGACCTGCCCCTCAACGTCTCCCGCGAGATGGTGCAGTCCAGCCGGGTGGTGGAGCGCATCCGCAAGGTGCTGGAGGGCAAGGTGCTGGGCGCGCTGAAGGAGATGGCGGCCAAAGAGCCGGAGAAATACGCCCGCTTCTGGGAGGAATTCGGGCGCTTCATCAAGGAGGGCGTGGCGACCCTCCAGGACGAAGCCGCCCGCAAGAAACTCTATCCCCTCCTGCGCTTCCGCTCCACCCGCTTCCCTGACCGCTGGGTCTCGCTGGACGAATACGTCGGGCGGATGAAGGGCGGGCAGAAGGCCATCTATTACCTCCTGGGCGAGGACGCCGCCTCGGTGCTCAACAGCCCCCATCTTGACCCCTTCCGGGCGCAGGGCTACGAGGTGCTGACCCTCACCGATGCGATTGACTCCTTCCTGGCCGTGATGTTGAAGGAATACGAGGGATTCCCCTTCCAGAACGCGGCCTCGGCGGATGTGACTCTGCCGAAAGAGGATGCGGAGGAGAAAGAGGATACCGCTCCCGAAGAGGAGGCTCTGACCCCGCTTTTGGAGCGCTTCCGCGCTGTTTTGGGGGAGCGCGTTGCCGAGGTGCGTTTCTCCCGCCGATTGAGCGCCTCCGTCGCCCGCCTGAGCGACCCCGAAGGCGCCCCCGATGCGGAGATGCAGCGCGTTTACCGCTACCTGGGCAAGGATTACGAAGTCCCCAAGAAGGTGCTGGAACTCAACCCCCACCACGCTATGCTGCGCCGTCTGGCCGCCCTCCCGGAGGACGACCCCCTCGCTGAGGCTGCTATCGAGCAAATCTACGAAAACGCCCTCCTGCTGGAGGGGCTGCATCCCAACCCGGCCAGCATGACGGAGCGCATCCAGCAACTGATGGAGGCCGCGTTGGGTGTGGAAGACGAGAGAGCGTGAGAGAGCGGGAAATGTGTTTTTCGGGCGCTCTGCGCCCGAAAAACACATTTAGTTACTTCCATTCCCCCGCTGCCACCAATCCAGCCCTTGCAGGAGAAGGCCGATTTGAGTCAGCCCCGCCCAGACGAAGATGACGGTCAGGGCGGTGGCGGCGAAACTTATCCAGGTGGGGAGGCGCTTTTCCAGGTCGCTCAGGCGGGCATCCAGGCGGCTTATCAGGTCGCGGTAGCGGGGGAGCAGTTGGGCGGCATCCCCAAGTGTGGTTTGGGCGTCATCCAGTTGGAGTGAGATGCTCATCAAACTCACTTGCAGGAGGGCCAGGTTGGCTTTGGTAACATCCAGGTCGGCGGAGATTTTTTGCGTAGATTCGGGGATGTCCCCCAGCGTGTAGGCAATCTGTCCCAAAGATTCGCTCAGGGGTTGGTCGGGCTGATAAGCCTCTCCGGGCATGAAGGGGATGGCGGTGAGCAGGGCCAGACTTTGCTCAATCAAGGCGGCATCCTTTTGGGCGGCGTAGAG
>DRKV01000236.1 GCA_011051635.1 Chloroflexota bacterium
ATTTTCCCCGCCGCTCTGATATCGCCGACCTCTGCGGTGGCCTCAGGCTTGTTGTTTGTTCTTTTTTCGGATAGGTAGTTTCCAGCGCTCCTTTTTGTGGCCGTTGCCGTTTTTGTGCCCGTTTTCGTTGTGGTAATACTTGCCGTATCCATAAGCCTGATAATAACGGGTGTGGACATCCCTCCCGCCGTTGATGACAACCCCGAACACGCGGGTCTGTGTTTGGGCAATTTGCTTTTGCATCAGCCGGATGGCGGTACGCCGGCTGGCATTTGTGCGCGTTACCCATAAAATCCCATCCACGCGTCGGGAGAGGACAACGGCGTCCGGGACAGCAAAGGGAGGCCCGTCCATGACGATGACATCATAATCTTGCAGCAGGGCCTCCAGAGTCTTTGGCATAGCGCGGGATACCAGTAACTCGGTGCTTTGCTCGGAGTCCGCACCACTGACGATGACGTCAATCCCGTATTGGGGCAGGGTGTTGATACATTCCGTGATGGCGATACCGTCTTTCAAAATATCGCTCAACCCAGGTTTCTCGGGCAAATCAAAGGCGGAGAAAATTGTAGGGGAGCGCAAGTCCGCATCTATCAGCATCACCCGGTACCCTGCATGAGAAAGGGATAGTGCCAGGTTGGCGGCGACGGTGCTCTTCCCCTCTCCAGGCATGGCGCTGCTGACCAGGATGGTGTGAAAAGGAGGTTCAGCCAGAAAGCCCAGGTTGTTACGCAGAGAACGGAAGGCATCTGCTGTGGGGGAGCGCGGATTTTGGGCCATGTAGGTGTGCAGGTTGGCCTCATGCGGCACGTAAGGGATGTAGGCCAGGACGGGGTGGGAGACTGCACGTTCAATGTCGGTGGATGTTTTCAGGCGGTCATCCAGATACTCTACAGCGTATGCCCCGATGGTGGAAAGTACCAGCCCTCCCAGGGCCGCTCCCAGGATAGTGAGGAGTTTGTTTGGCCCGATAGGTTTGGTAGGCAGCGGGGCTTTTTCGATGATTTGCAGGGTGTTGATAGCACCGCCCTGGGTGCTGGCCAGGAGGTTGGCGTAGGTGGTCTGGAGAGATGTCAACTTCGTGTTCAAGGCCTCCAGTTCCTGCTGGATAGTGAGAATTTCTGCCGCCCCCTCTGCCGAGCCGAGAGCATCTTGTTTGGCAGCGATAGCCTCTTTGGTTTGCGTGATGTCATCCTGGAGTTCTTGCAATTGTTCTTTTACGAAAGCCTGGGTATCCGCGTCCGCACTCTTTCCACTGGGACTTTGCTGAACGAGTTGCTCCGCCAAGGTGTTTGCTACCGCCTGGGCGCGGCGCGGGTCGGTATCGGTAACCTCAATCCGCAAAAAGGGGCTTCCCGGCATGGAGTAGGCGTTGTATTCCGGAAGTCTGTCCAGACCGAGAACTTCCATAGTGGCATCCCGAACGGGTTCCCGCTGGGCCATAGCCGCGTACATATCCGTCAGCCGCCGGGGCACCTCCAGTTCCAGGCCGGTAGGGTTCGGGTCGTAGAGCGCGCCGCCGACCATGAGGGTGACTCCGGACTGATAGACGGGGGGCTGCGGCTTGACGAGCAGGTAGCCGATGCCTCCGGCGATGATGGTGGAGAGCGCAATCATCCACCACCAGCGGATGACGGGGGCCAGGTAATCCAGAAATTTTAAGTTCATCGAAGATTCCTTACGAATACAAAAGTCCTGAATTTCAGGTGCGCCGGATGCGTTCCATTTGCACTTGCTGGTAGACGTCCTCCAGCAAGGCAGCGATGGAATCCCAGCGATGATACCGTTCTACGTAAGCGTGACCGGCTTGCCCAAGCACAGCGCGGCGTTTCTCGTCCCTGAGCAAATTTATGATGGTCTGGGCGAAGGTCTCCGGCGTGTCGGCCACCAGAAGATGCCTGCCAGGTTCTGCTTCCAGAGCGGAAACGGCCTGGGAGGTACACACAACCGGCGTGGCGCAGGCCATGGCCTCCAGCACCTTGTTTTGGATTCCGGCTCCGTATGCCAGCGGAGCGACGGCAATCGCTGCCCTTTGGAGATAAGGCCGCACATGAGGGACAGTACCGGTGACTTCAATGCGGCGGTCGCTGCCCAACGCCTGGATTTTGGGGTGCGGGTCTTTGCCAACGATTTGCAGATGTACTTCAGGCTGTTCCCGCCACACCAGGGGCATGATGTCTTCTACCAGGTTGAGCACCATGGTGACGTTGGCGTGGTAACTCATCTTCCCGCTGACGACCAGGGTGCGGCTGCTGCGTTTGATGTTTTCATCCGGGTAGAAGTCATCCAGCGAGACTCCATTGGGCACCACCTGGATGGGCGTGTGGGGGGCGTTCTCCGGCAAAAGCGCTTCGTAAGCCTGTTTGTCGTTGCGGGAGGTGACAAGAATGTGGTCGAATTTGCGGAGCAGTTCCCTCTCCAGACGCAGGGTGCGTCCCAACTCCAGACGGGTGACCCACTGCCCGAAGAAACTCCGGCTGCGCTCCGCCGCCTGTTGGAAGAGATAACTGATGCAGTCCACGCTGTCCCAGACGATAGGCAGGTCGGGGTGATGCTCCTGGGCGTGGAGGGCGTACTGCACGCCGCGCAGGTGCTCCACGTGGAGAATGTCGTAAGGGGCGTAGCCATCCTTGGGGGTCAGAAGCCTCTCCATTTCGCGGTGCAGTTTCGGGTGCCAGCAATAATTCGCCTGAATGGGACGGTTCCCTGGCAGGGAACGGGCTGCATTCCACAGGGAGCGCCAGCGCCTCAGGGGGAAGGAGTGTACTTCAATCCCGGCGTCCCGTAGTTCCTGAAGATGCGCTTTTCCCTCCGGACGGCTTTGGAGAGTGAGCAAGGTGATGCGGTGTCCGCGACGCGCCAGCGTGCGCAGGAGGTTGTAGGGGCGCACGTAAATCGGGGTAGGAGCGTAAGGAACGACGAATAAAAGGCGCATGGCTAGAAGCGGTATTTATTGCGGACAAAGAGCAGTAAGCCGCCAAAGAAAATTAGAACGGGAAAAACGCTGACGGCAATCACCATCAGGTCATCGTTTTCGGTGAAAATGGTGTGGGTCTGCTCTGGTTCGATGGGGCTGAGCCTCAGGGAGGGCGGTGGAGTGGGACGCGGTGTGGGCGTGACGGTAGGCGTGGCCGTGGGGGTCGGAGTGGGGCTGGGCAGAGGTACGCTTTCCAGGGCGGGGGCATCCACCTGCCGATGGCTGTAAAACACGGTGTAGAAATCCGGGTTGGCGTCCCAGATGTGGTCTTTGGCGCGCACAAACCAGGTGACGTGCAACTGGTTCCCCAGCCCAATGGCAGCCTGGGGCCATTCCGGGACGTCCTCCTGATAGGTGGCGATGATTTCAGGCTGCGACCATTCCTTGCCATCCCAGATGATGTGCAGGATGTTCAGACTGCTTTGCTGGGGGTCCAGGCGGCCAATCATCACCAGGTGGAGGTTGCCGGCGCTGTCCCTGACCATGCTGAAGGCGCTTTGGCGGGTGTTGTGGATACTGCGCTCTCCCCACACGCCGGGGATGGGTTTTGGGGTTTCCCAGGAACGCCCGTGGGTCACCGACAGGCGGTAATATGGGCGGTCTTCATCCATGTTGAGCCAGGCCAATACAAGCCGGTTGTTGACGTCCAGCCCCAGGGCAGGGTTGCGGGCATTTTGCTGCTCTGGAAGGGTAATTTGATGCAGGAGAGACCAGGTAACGCCGCCGTCGTAAGAGACGGTATGTAAAATTTGAACCGGGTCGTTGACCCCGCCAAACGTCCCGCCCGTTCCGGCTTCCCAAACCACATGGATGTTTTCTTCCTCGTCCAAAAGGAATTGCGGTTTGGCTGCTCCGACCGGCTGGGCGGCCAGGGCGGAAAGGTCAATCGGGATGCTCCAGGTAGTGCCGTTGTCTGGCGATTGACGGTAGTACAGGCGGTAGCACAGGTTACAGTACGAGTCGGGGGTGTTCTCGGTGTACAGGGCGTGCAGATAGCCTCGCGAATCGCCCGTCACAGCGGAAAAATACCCCAGGTTGCGCAAATTCAACTTGACGGGGAGCCGCCACGCCTGGGCGTTGGCAGCCTCCCGCACCGGGGCCTGACTGTAAAAAACATCCAGATTGCGGTAAGTCAGGTGCAGGGTTCCATCGGGGCTTATCCAGGGATTGGGGCGGGTCACTTCCACGCTGCGGACACTGTATTGCGGGATTGCCAGGATGTCGTTGGCCGTCTCCCACTCTTCGCCGTCCGCGCTGGATGTGTAATAAACCACGTCGTAGCCGCTGGTGGGTTCCGCCTCCGGGTTGTCGGGATTCAGACCGTAGTAGATGCTCTGCGACCAGAAGAGATGCACCCTTCCCGTGGAGTCCGCGGCGATGGCGGGGAACCAGCCGCTCGGCTCGAAAGCGCGCGGCGCACTCCAGAGGGGCTCTCCCCCCCGGACAGCCCGCGCCGGGAGCGCCAGGGCGAGAAGAACCAGGAGGTAGAGGGGGAGACGTTTCATCGGAGAAGCGTGTGAGGGACTTTGTGAAGCACGCAGATTATGCTGATGCCCGCTGATTTGCGCTCCTGCGACCCGAAAAAATCTTTTCCTGCACGACGCGAGGACACGGCGCAAAACCGATTGCATTATGACACGGCAGCCGTGTAAAGGAGATGACAGAATTGTCAGGGGAGCGCTCGAGAAATCTTGCCGCCCTCGCGAGGGCCTGGAAGCCCCCCGCTGGTGGGTGGAAGTCCGCTCTGCGGACTTGAGGGTATCAGGGTAGGGGCTCCAACCCTGCCCGCAAGGACGGTGCTCCCGCCGCCGTTCTGCAAAGCGCGAGCGCCCCCATTGTCAGAGGCAGTTCTGGTTCCAAAAATAAACAGCCCTGCGGATTTTTCCCGCAGGGCTGTTTGTTTGATTTGGTCGGGGCTTTCTCCGGGCAGGGCTGGTTTCCTGCTCCCTGCTCCCAGTTACTTGCTTTGTTTCAAGGCTCCCCAGCCGGCATAGGACGCCGCGCTGCCCAGTTCTTCTTCGATGCGCAGCAACTGGTTGTACTTCGCCACCCGGTCGGAGCGGGCCGGCGCGCCGGTCTTGATTTGCCCGGCGTTGACGGCGACCACCAGGTCGGCGATGGTGGCGTCCTCAGTCTCGCCGGAGCGGTGCGAGACGACCGCCGTCCAGCCGTTGCGGTGGCAGAGTTGTACCGCTTCCAGGGTCTCGGTCAGCGAACCAATCTGGTTGAGTTTGATGAGCACCGAGTTGACCGTGTTCTCGCGGATGGCGCGGCGGATGCGCTCCGGATTGGTCACCAGCAGGTCGTCGCCCACAATCTGGATTTTGTCGCCCATTTCGCGGGTCATCAACTGGAAGCCCTCCCAGTCGTCCTCGGCCAGCCCGTCTTCGATGGAAACGATGGGATACTGCTCCACCCACGATTTCCAGAAGTCCACCATCTGCTCGCTGGTCAGTTTCTTGCCTTCCTTGCGCAGGTTGTAGAGGCCGCTCTCGGCTTCATACAGTTCGGAGGCCGCCGGGTCGAGGGCAATCCCGACCTGCTCGCCGGCCTTGTAACCGGCCTTCTCGATGGCCTCCAGAATGACCTCCACCGCTTCGGCGTTGGATTTCAGGGCCGGGGCGTAACCGCCCTCGTCGCCCACCAGGGCGGTGTAGCCCTTGCCCTTGAGCACGCTCTTCAGGGCGTGGTAGATTTCCGACCCCCAGCGCAGTCCCTCGGCGAAGGATTCCGCTCCCAGGGGCATAATCATGAATTCCTGGGCGTCGGTGGACTGCCAGGCGGTGTGTGCCCCGCCGTTGAGGATGTTCATCATCGGGACAGGCAGGACATGGGCGAAGACCCCGCCGATGTAGCGGTACAGGGGCAGCCCCAGGGAGGCCGCCGCGGCTTTGGCGACCGCCAGGCTGGTTCCCAAAATGGCGTTGGCGCCCATGTTGGATTTGTTGGGTGTGCCGTCCAGGGCCAGCATGGTGGCGTCAATCGCCATCTGGTCGGTGGCGTCCATGTCGTAGAGGGCGGCGGCAATCGGCCCGTTGACGTTATCCACCGCTTTGGTGACGCCCTTGCCGTTGTAGCGGCTCTTGTCGCCGTCGCGCAGTTCCAGGGCCTCGTGAACGCCGGTGGAGGCACCCGAAGGCACCGCGGCGCGTCCTACGCTGCCGTCGGCCAGGATGACTTCTACTTCTACGGTGGGATTGCCGCGCGAGTCGAGAATTTCGCGGGCGGTGATGTCTTCGATAAAGGTTTCCATGGTTTCACCTCGGGAAATGCAGAATGTTGAATGGGACGATGGTCTACCGTCCACGGTCTGTCGTCTATTCTTCACAAGTATACCCCCAAAGGAGGGGTGGAAGCGGTTCCCCCTTTGGGGTGGCGCAGCAAAACAGGAAAAACGTCACCCCCAAAGGGAGTCCGTTACAGGGGCGGGAGGGCCAGCAGCATTTCCAGGGAGTCCGGCTGGACGGTATCCCTGGCGGCTTTGTTCCACTGTTCCGCCCCGCATTTTTCGCAGCGGTGCAAAATCTGGTAGCCCTTCTTGGAGTGGTAACGCACTCGCACGGGACGCATCAGTCCGCCGCAGGCCGCGGCCCGGTCTCCGGGCAGAAAATCCACGTGCTTGGAGTACAGGCAAAACGGGCAGTGATTGCGGTAACTGCCGTTGGTGAGGGGCAGCACCTCCCGCCCGCAATGCTCGCATACGAAAGCGGTGTTTTCCGTCTTGCGGCTCATCGTCCTTCGGCGTGCTGGCGCACCGCGTTGAGAAAGGCGGTGAAGAGCGGGTGCGGGCGGTTGGGGCGCGAGAGAAATTCCGGGTGGAACTGCGTGCCCAGCATGAAGGGATGGTCGGCCAGTTCGGCAATTTCCACCAGGCGGCCATCAGGCGAGAGGCCGGAGAAGCGCATCCCGGCCTGCTCGAAGCGCTCCCGGTACGCGTTGTTGAACTCGAAGCGGTGGCGGTGGCGTTCCTCCACTTGTTCCACGCCGTAGGCGGCGCGGGCGATGGTGCCGGGCTGCAAGACGCAGGGATACAGTCCCAGGCGCATCGTGCCGCCCATATCGGCGATGTCGCGCTGGTCCGGCATCAGGTCTATTACGGGGTGTTCCGTGGTGCGGTCGAATTCGGTGGAGTTGACGTCCTCCGTGCCGAGGACGAAGCGCCCGAATTCAATCGTCATCAACTGCATCCCCAGGCACAGGCCGAGGTAGGGAACTTTTTGCTCGCGGGCGTAGCGCACCGCCTGGATTTTGCCCTCCGTGCCGCGCTCGCCAAACCCGCCGGGAACCAGAATGCCGTCGGCGGCCTCGATGCGCTCCCAGTGTTTGCCTTTTTCCACTTCGGCGGAGTGTATCCAGTCTATCTCCACCTCCAGCCCCAGGGCGAGACCGGCATGGTAGAGGGCCTCGCGCACGCTCATGTAGGCGTCGTGGAGTTCCACGTACTTGCCCACCAGGGCTACCCTGACGACGGGCTTCTTTGCGTGGACGGTTTGCACCAGAGCGCGCCAGGCGCTCCAATCGGGCTTTTGCCGGGCCTGCAAGCCCAGGCGTTCCAGGGTGTACTCGCCCATCCCGCTTTCTTCCAGCAGGAGGGGCACTTCGTACAGGCTGGAGGCGGTCACCATGGGAATGACGGCGCGGCGTTCCACGTCGCAGAAGAGGGCGATTTTTTCGCAGAGTTCGTCCTCCACGGGGTGGTCGGAGCGGGCGATGATGATGTCCGGGGCGATGCCCAGGGAGCGCAGTTCGCGTACCGAGTGCTGGGTGGGCTTGGTTTTCAGTTCGCCGGTGGCGGCGATGTAGGGCAGCCAGGTGACGTGGACGTACATGCTGTTCTCGCGGCCTACGTCGCTCCGCATCTGGCGCAGGGCTTCCAGGAAGGGCAGCGATTCCATGTCGCCGACCGTGCCGCCCACCTCCACGATGACGATTTCAGCCCCGGTGGTCTTGGCGACCAACCCGATGCGGCGCTTGATTTCGTTGGTGATGTGCGGGATGACCTGTATCGTCCCGCCCAGGTAATCGCCGCGGCGCTCTTTGGCAATCACGTCGGCGTAGACCTGCCCGGTAGTGACGTTGCAGACCCGGTTCAGATTGGTGTCTATGAAGCGCTCGTAGTGTCCCAGGTCAAGGTCGGTCTCAGCCCCGTCGTCCAGGACGTAGACTTCGCCGTGCTGGTAAGGACTCATCGTGCCGGGGTCCACGTTGATGTAGGGGTCCAATTTCTGGACGGCTACGTGGTAGCCGCGCTCTTTGAGCAGGCGGCCCAGGGCGGCGGCGGTCAGTCCCTTGCCGACGGAACTGACCACTCCGCCGGTGAAGAAGATGTATTTGGTGGGGGTGCTGGGGTGGCTCATAGTTTGGAATGTGGAATGCGGAACGCAGAATGCGTTTATTCGTGTCTATTCGTGCCCATTCGTGGACCTGTTCGTGGACAAAGAAAAAAGGAGGAGCCGTGTTGTGCGGCTTCCTCCTCAAGTATTGCCGGGGTGTCGTGTGTGGAGAATCATCCCACGAGTCTGGTCAGGTCTTCGGCGGCGCGGCGCATTTCGAGGAAGATGAGACCCAATTTGGCGCCTTCCCGCGCCAGGGCGGTGAGTACCGCTTCCTGACCGACGGCGGTCAGCAGGACGTAGCCGCCCGCGCCCCGAATGTATACCTGTTCCAGCGAACCGCGGCCCAGTTCGCTGGCGATGCGCTCCCCCAGGCTGAGCATGGCCGCCGACATGGCGGAGACGCGGTCTTCCTCCGAACCGACGGGCAGGGCGGAGGCCATAATCAGCCCGTCCACGGAAACGACAGCCGAGCCTTCAATCTCCGGAGAGGCGGCCTGCATGGAACGCAGGCGGTCGGTCATCAGAGCAACGCGTGATTTTGTCATCCCAATCTCATCTCCTCGGTGCTTCGCAGTGCAATGGGCTGGACGGTTGTTTGCGGTTCGAGTTTACCATAATTGCGCCTGAATTTGCAAATGCGCCGCGGGCGGGGGTGCAGGCAAATGTTGTAGAAGACGGCAGTTGAAACTGCACCAACGTCTGCGAAGTTGCCCACGAAGTGGCAACTGGAATCCAACCTGCGGCGGCAGGTTTCGCAACTGTTGTTGCGACTTTCGCGTAGCATCCCCGCAAGGGGGCCAGTCGCCGGAGCCGAAACGCATCTACAGGATTTGCTTGCACCCGCGGGCGGGGTAGGGCAAGAAAACACAGGGGATACTGCGCAAATCAGCGTGCATCAGCGCAATCTGCGTTCCCCAAATTTGACACTTCCCCCGAAAATCAGTATAATGCCCGCAACTTGATAGCATCGTATCTCTCCGGGAGGAGTAGACGGTGCGGGTGCTGACAGAGAAGGCTAGGTCACAGGCTGGGAACCGGCCTCAGTTGCTCCCCGTCGAAGGTCGCCCGGATGTACTGCCGAAGAAAACCCCCAGGGTGAGTAGACCGGCACGGGCGCTGCCCGTTACAGCAGACCCCCAATCGGCTTTGGCCCGCTGGGGATGAGCGCGCCGGCGTGGAAACGCGCCGCGAAGCGAGGTGGTACCGCGGAAGGCTGCCCTTTCGTCCTCGTCCGGGACGGAAGGGCTTTTTTGTTCTCTCTCCTTCTGCCTCTCACCCCGTACCCCTCTGTGTTTCTCTGGAGACCGCTATGCGTAACAAAACCCTCATCTCGTTGCTCGTCCTGGTCTTGTTCGTCATCTTTGGGTGCAACACCTTGACCGGCGTATCCCCAACTGCCACGCAGGAACTTTTGCCCTCTCCGACTGCGGAGGCGGCCCTGCCCTCGGCGACCGCGGCTCTCCCGACGCCTACGGCGGCTGTCGCGCCCACGGTGACGCTGCCGCCGCCTCCGACGGCCACCCTCCCGCCCCCGCCGACTGCGACCCTTCCGCCTGCCCCCACTCCGGCGGATACCCCTACCCGTCCCGCCGGCATCGCCCCCACCATTCTCGAAATCCACATGGCGACCCAGACCCAGGGCTGGGCCATCGGCACCCTGATGGATGCCTACGACCACATCCTGCGCACCGAAGACGGCGGCTACACCTGGGAAGATGTATCCCCGCCGCTTTTGGGGACGGCCACCAAAGCCGCGGCCTTCTTCCAGGGGAGCGAGAACGCCTGGGTGCTGTACACCGATACCGACATTGGGCCTTTAACGGATGCCCCCTCGGTGTGGGTGACCACCGATGGCGGGAACACCTGGGGGGGCGTATCCCTTCCCCTCTCGGGCATGGAAGAATTCTTCGCTCCCGGCAACTTCACTTTCACAGATTTCTCCCGCGGCTGGCTGCTCGTCCACGTTGGCGCAGGAATGAGTCACGATTACAGCGAGATTTTCGCCACCCAGAACGGCGGGCAGAACTGGACGCAGATTGTTGACCCCACCAGCCCCGATATCGGAGGGTTGATGAGCCTGCCGAACACCGCCCTGGCCTTTGCCGATGCAAACTGGGGATGGGTTACCAAAGACAACCAGGCCACCCGCCCCGGCGGCTATCTCATGCAGAGCACCGACGGCGGCCTCTCCTGGGACGAAGTCTTCCCGCCCGCCCCCTCGGAACTGGACTGGTACGCCGACGGGGTGGCCTGCCGCAGCGAGTCGCCCGTCTTTCCTGCCTCCCAGACGGGCTACCTGCTTTTCACCTGCCGCGATTTTGCCAACGACGCTCCCCCGCGGTCTTTCTTCTACGCCACGACTGACGGCGGGGGAACCTGGCGCTACACGCCCTTGCCCGCCTCCGTCCACCAGTTGATTTTCCTGACTCCCGACGATGGCTGGGCCTTTGGCCGCAAAATCTTCCGCACCACTGACGGCGGCCAGACCTGGACCCTCGTCAAGCAGGTTCATTGGGACGGGCAATTCTCCTTCGTGGACGCCCAACACGGCTGGGCGGTAGCCCGCAACAGAGATACGGGCGAAATCGCCCTCGTCTCCACCAGCGACGGCGGGGCTACCTGGCAAATCATCCAGCCCATCATCCCCGGCGAGTAGCCTGCTGCGCATAGCCAAAATACGGAAACCCGCATGTCCTCTCCCCGGCGCTATCCCCTCCTCCAGGTGGATGCCTTCGCCGCCGCGCCTTTGCAAGGCAACCCCTGTGCCGTCCTCCTGGATACCGACGACCTGGACGACGCCGCTCTCCTGGCGATTGCCCGCGAGATGAACCTCTCCGAGACTGCCTTCGTGCGCCGCTCGGCGCGCGCCGATTTCGGGGTACGCTACTTCACCCCGGCTGAGGAAATCCCCTTGGCGGGACATCCCACCATCGCCACCGTCTTCGCCCTCATCGCCAGCGGACGGCTGCACCTGGAGGCGGAACGCACGGAAATCACTTTGGAGATGCCCGCCGGGGTTATCCCCGTGGAGATATTCTCCTCGCCCCCGGAGGTGCAGCGCATTGTCATGCGCCAGAACAGACCGCATTTTGGGGCTGCGCTCGACCCCCAGGAAGTGCTGCCGCTTTTCGGGCTGACTGCCGGGGACGCCCTGCCCGGTGCGCTTCCCCAAGTCGTCAGCACCGGCACGCCGCAGTTGATGGTGCCCCTTCGCTCGCTGGATGCCCTCCGCCGCGCCCGCCTGGACGCGGATGCTTACGCCGCCTTCCGCCAGCGGGAGCGCTTCTTCAGCCCGCACCTGTTCTGCCTGCAGGGCCTCACCCCGCAGGGACGCACCTTCGCCCGCCATTTCGGCCTCCCGCCCGACACCCCCGAAGACCCGGTGACCGGCTCGGCCACGGGCGGCATGGCTGCCTACCTCTGGCATCACGGCCTCATCGAGACCCCCGTCTTCATCGCCGAACAAGGGCACTGGATGGGGCGTCCCGGCCAGGTCTTCGTAGAGGTCGTCGGCCCGCCGGAGGCCATCGAGACCGTCAAAATTGGCGGGCGCGCCGCCCTCGTCCTCCGCGGCACCCTGACCCTGTGATGACAGGTGTCGGCAGTCCGTCGTCCACCGTCCATCGTCCACATCCCCCCGGAGCCTCCCATGCCTCAACACGAACTCCCCAAAACCTACGACCACCAGACCACCGAAGAAGCCATCTACGAATTCTGGGAACGCAACGGCTACTTCAAACCGAGCAACGACCCCAACCGACCGGATTTCGACCCCGCCAAAGAGCCATTCGTCATCTCCATCCCTCCGCCCAACGTGACCGGTGAACTCCATCTCGGCCATGCCATGTTCGTCAGCATGGAAGACCTCATGATTCGCTATCACCGCATGAAGGGCTACTCGACCCTCTGGGTTCCCGGCACCGACCACGCCGGCATCGCCACCCAATTGATGGTGGAGAAAGACCTGGAGAAGGAGGGTCTCACCCGGCACGACCTGGGGCGCGAAAAATTCCTGGAGCGCGCCTGGGCCTGGAAGGAGAAATATCACGACCGCATCGTGGGGCAGATTCGCCGCCTGGGGGCTTCCTGCGATTGGGAGCGCGAGCGCTTCACCCTGGACGAGGGCCTCTCCAAAGCGGTGCGCGAAGCCTTCGTGCGCCTTTACGAGAAGGGGCTGATTTACCGCGGCCCGCGCCTCATCAACTGGTCTCCCGGTCTGAAAACCGCCGTCTCCGACCTGGAAGTGGAATACAAGGAAGTGGACGGCAAACTGTACTACTTCAAGTACATAATCGCACCGGAGACCTCCGAGGTCTCTCAGACCTCGGAGG
>DRKV01000237.1 GCA_011051635.1 Chloroflexota bacterium
CTGGATGCCGTCGAAAGTGGGGCCTTTGGGGTTTGGCATGTCTTCACCTCACAGAATGACGGACTTGTCGAAGTCCGCAAGAATGTCGTCAATCGTTTCCTGGACCGCTTCCTTGGCTGGAGGCTGACCGGAACGGTTGAGCGCCGTGTAAACGGCGGCCTCCACGACCTGCCGGATGGCACCCAGGTCTACGGCGGCCTGCACCGGCTGGGCGGGGGTACCGCCCTGCTGCTGACCGCCGGTTGCGGCAGCGTAGAGGGCCTCTACGATGGCGTCGTTGCGTTTCCCTCGTTTGTGTGCTTCCAGCCACTGCATAATGGTGTCGGAACGAGGGTCGCTGTCATGCAACCTGATCGTCAATTTTGTGCTCATGGGATATGTTCTCCAGAGAATCTCCGAAAAGTGCCGTCAAAGTGCCGTCACCACGGGCAAAGTGCCGTCAAAGTGCCGTCACGAAAAGCCGTCAAAGTGCCGTCACTACGGGTAAAGTGCCGTCAAAGTGCCGTCACCCCACGGCCACCTTGTACGCCCCGAAGCCGGGGTCAAGGCCGATAACCAGGTCTGCATCCTCCCACAACTGCCTGCGGGCGTATTGCGCCAGGCCGCGGGCGTTGGCCGTGGCGGGGTCGGGCAAGACGAGGATGCCCGGCAGGGAGCGGGAGATGTAATCCTGGTAGAGCGCCGCTCCGCCGCCCGCAGCGATACGCACGTCTGCGAGCAGGTTGTCCCAGGCGATGTTGACGGCCTGGGCGATGGCGGTAGCGTTGGATTGCAAGGCGGCCTGGATGACGGGGGTGATGTCGTGCCCCTGGATGACCGCTTCCCCGCGGCGCAGCAAACTGTCCGCCTGCCGCAGGGAGATGGTGACTCCGGTCAGACGGCGTACCTCGTGAACCACCTCTTTGGCGGCCTGGTGTACCCCGATGGTGTCGCCGGTGGTTCCCAGGGGGGAGACGGCGAGATTGCTCACGGTGTACAGGTCCAGGGTGTTGAAGCCGGGGTCGGCGATGGCGATGGTGCGCCTCAAGGCGTGCCGGTCTCCGCTCTGATATGCCCAGGCGAAGAACGCCCCCAGGGGCTGGGCCATGCCGCGCACTTCGGCAATCTCAACCTCGAAGGGCTGGCCGTCTACGCTGAAGCGGTGGATGCCCACCATCCAGCGGCGCAGTTCGGCCATGATGCGCTTTGCCTGTGCAGCGCTTTCCAGAACTTGCACGGGCAGGCCGTACAGGACCCGCGCTCCCCGGTGTGTGCCGGGCTGCAAAGCCGTCCCCAGCGCCGCGTAGGTCATCACGCGTCCGAAGACACCGTTGCCCAGACTGGAGAAGTTCAGCCGCTCAGTGGGGCGGCTGTGGTGCATCCAGACCCCATCTCCGGCCAGATACGCCTGACCGTCAAACTCTACGGTCAGGGGGGCGTCTTGCTGTGAACGCCGCCCGCGGCGGCGCAGGCCCATGTCCAGCGCCCCCATGTCGCGCACGCGGCCGGGGGCGATAATGCTCGGTACGATTGCAGTCTGCATAGTGGTCTCCTTGTTATTGATTGCGAAACAAAATTCCGTTGATGCGGGTGCGGTTCTCGGCGGTGTTGCCGTCCAGGAGTTTGGCAATCCGCCGCACGTCTGCACCCAAGGAGTACAGGCGCACGATGAGAGTACGCTCCGCATCGCTCCCCGCCGCGGGGCGGGAGTAGTCTTTCCAATTTATGCCGTAGCGGGCTGCCACGGCTTGTACACGTTCGCGGGCCGGAGCAGACTTCGAAGGGAGAAAGTCTGCCACTTTGGTTTGCGAAAAGCCGTTCTTGAGCAAGGCAAGAATCAGTTTCATTTCTGCCGCACTGTTCGGGGAGAACGTGCGAGTAAATTGCTCGAAGGTCGGGACAGGGTGTGTCCCGTCCCGGACAGGGTGTGTCCCGGACAGGGTGTGTCCCGCAGAAAGTGCCCGGACAGGGGGTGTCCCGGACAGGGGCTGTCCCGATTGCCACTGCCGCTCCTGCGCCCACCAGCGCAGGAGAGCCTCGTCGACGGCATCCTGCCCGCCGCGGGGGTAGGGCAGTTCGGCGTCCCGGATGACGCTCTCGACCTCCTCGCGGTCGAGATACGCCAGCGCCCAACAGCCGGACGGGATGCCAAAATCCGGTCTGCCCTTGACCGGTTCGCGGGCGATGTACTGCCCCAGAAGACGGGCGTCTGCAGCCTCCGGTTTGCCCGCCCATACGTCCACCACGCGGGGGAAACGGGTGTATTTCTTCGGCGGGGTTTCCGGCAGGACGATGAAGCGGAAAGCATCCCGCACGCCGCCTTCCAGTTTCATCCCCGTCACGGTAGGCGTGTGCGGGGTGAGCAGGCCGATTACTCCCGCCTTGCGCCCTTCGTTGACCAGACGCACGGCGACGGCGGCGATGTTGGCACGCTGGCTGACTGCCTTCCACTCATCCACGAAAACGTAGATGCGCGGCACGGCGGGCAGGGAGCGGCGGGATGCCAGGCGGTAGCGGGCGACCATCTCCGTGAGGGCGAGGTACATTGCCAGGTCGCCCTCGGAGCGGCGGTATCCCGCCCCGACTATGTGAACGCCGTCCGGCCAGGCGTCCCGCTCCGGGTCGTAGTGGTAGGCTACGGCCATGACCACCGCTCCGGTCTGGATACGATGGGCGGCCAGGCGGCTCATCACGGAGGTCTTGCCGCTGCCGGTGCCGCCGACCACGGCTACCGGCAGGCCGTCGAACTGCGCCAGGACGGTTTCGAAATCCGGCAGGGGTTTGCCGATGGGCGGCCAGGTCTGGGGGGATGCTCCGCGTACACCAGATGGGCGCGTATGTACGAGACCATCTTCGGTACGCCGCGGTCGCCGCGGGCTGGGGTTGTGCGTCTGACCGGGGCGATGCACCACCACTTTGGGGGTGCGGCGCACGGGGGAAGGGGACGCGCTTCCAAAAGGCAGGCCGCGGCGGGCAGGGCGGGCGCGGCCGGGGAGCGTCTTGCGCTCCGGGGCGCGCAGGGAGCGCACTGTACGCACGACCGCTTTCCGGGCATGGCTGCCCACCGGCGTGTCGCGCAGCACCTTGAAGGCGAACATCCCTGCCAGCGCCAGGGGGATGGTCACCACGGGGTCGGGCATCATGGCGGCCACGGAGAAGCCCCCCAGCCCGACGGTGAAGTCCAGGGCGCTCAGACTGGTCAGGTCTTCCACCCAGGCGGGCAGTTCCACGTCCGGGCGCACCGGAGCAGGAGTTTCGATAACGACTTGCGGGGGCGGTTTGACGACCATAGGTCAATCCTTTGGTTAGTTAGAAGGTGGTTGCACGGGCTTCATCCGCCGTGAAGAAGTCGCCCTGCCGGGGCGGGGGCGGGGAAGCGGCTGCGTACCGAGGCTGCCCTTGCGGAGC
>DRKV01000238.1 GCA_011051635.1 Chloroflexota bacterium
CTTCCGAAGTCTTGAGACTTCGGAAGTCTTTGTGGCGCGGCCCCCCGAAGAAACTTCCTGCCACCCGCGGGGTTACTACTACCGGCACAACCCACGCACAGCCCTTGTGAAAGGATTATCCCAACTATGGAACGAATCGCTTATCTCTTCCCCGGTCAGGGGTCGCAGTACGTCGGCATGGGCGCGGCGCTGGCCGAAAAGTATCCCGAAGCGCGGGAAGTCTTCGCCCAGGCGGATGCTATCTTGGGCATTCCGCTCTCCCGCATCGCCTGGGAAGGCCCCGCCGACCTGCTCAACGACACGGTCAACACCCAGCCGGCCCTGCTGGTACATTCCGTGGCCGCCCTGCGGGTGCTGGAGACCCGCTTTCCCCACGCGCAGGCCACCTTCACCGCCGGGCACTCTCTCGGCGAGTTGAGCGCCCTGGTCGCGGCGCAAGCCCTGCCCTTCGAGGACGCTCTGCGACTGGTGCGCCGCCGCGGGGAACTGATGAAACAGGCCGGGGAGCAGTCTCCCGGCGGCATGGCCGCCATCATCGGGCTGGACATCCCCGCCCTGGAGGCCATCTGCGAGCAGGCCAGCGCCCCCGGCGACACCGTCCAGATTGCCAACGACAACTGTCCGGGGCAGGTGGTCATTTCGGGGAACGAGGCCGCCCTGGAGCGCGCTCTGGAGGCCGCCAGCCAGGCGGGGGCGCGGCGCGCCATCCGCCTGGCGGTCAGTATTGCAGCCCACTCCCGTTTGATGGAAGCCGCTCAAAGGGAGTTCAGCCGCGCCGTGGAGGCGGCTCCCATTCAAACCCCGCGCCTTCCCGTCGTCGGCAACGTCACCGCCCGTCCCCTGGAATCCCCCGAGGCCATCCGCGCCGACCTGCAAGCCCAACTCACCAGCCGGGTGCGCTGGACGGAAAGCATCCGCTACCTGCTGGAACAGGGGGTGGATACTTTCGTCGAAATCGGCAGCGGCGAAGTGCTGCTGGGACTGGTCAAACGCATCCACCGCAAGGCGAAACGGATTCCCTTCGGCAAGCCGGAGGACGGAGCAGCGCTTGCGGTATAATGCCGCGGGCAAACGGCGACTTACAACGAACCCATTTCAGGAGATTTTTACCCATGAGCAACGAGTGCAAACCCTTCGCAGGCAAAACCGCTATCGTCACCGGCGGCTCGCGCGGCATCGGACGCGCCATCGCCGAGGTATTGGCCTCCCGCGGGGCGGACGTGGCCATCGCCGACATTCGTTTCGAGACGGCGCAGGCCACCGCCCAGGAAATCGCCGCCGCTACCGGGCAACGCGTCATCCCCGTGGAGGTCAACGTCGCCAGCCTGGAGCAGGCCAAAGCGATGGTCAAAACCGTGCTGGATGCCTTCGGCAAGGTGGACATCCTGGTGAACAACGCCGGAATCACCCGCGACAACCTCCTGATGCGGATGAAAGAGGAAGAGTGGGACGATGTCATCAACATCAACCTGAAAGGGGCCTGGAACTGCTCGAAGGCCGTCATCCGCAGCATGATGAAGAAACGCTACGGGAAGATAATCAACATCTCCTCGGTCTCCGGGCAGGCGGGGCAGGCCGGACAGACCAATTACTCCGCCTCCAAAGCCGGGTTGATTGGCTTCACCAAAGCCCTGGCGCGGGAGGTGGCCTCCCGCGGCATCAACGTCAACGCCGTAGCGCCGGGCATCATTCCCACCGCGCTGACGGAGGTCCTGCCGGAGGAACTCAAGGAAAGCATCCTGACCGCCACTCCGATGGGACGGATGGGCAAGCCGGAGGAAATCGCTTACGCCGTGGCTTTCCTGGCCTCGGACGACGCGGCTTACATCACCGGGCAGGTTTTGGGCGTGGATGGCGGAATGGTGATGATGTGAGGTAGAATAGGGGGGCAGACCTGTTCCCACCTTTTCCGCGAGTAAATGGCAAAACTATGGATACCCCCAAAACCGCAAACAACCGTCCCCCCGGAAAGACCACCATCGCCCCCGGTGTGCTGATTGACATCGTGCGGCTGACCACGGAGGAAACCGCCGGTGTTCACAGCCTCAGCCCCGTCCCCGGCGGGGTCAACCGCCTTTTTCACCGCGGTTACGCCGACGGCATCCGCCTGGAAATTCAGGATGACCGCGTTTACGCCGACATCTACGTCATCCTGGAGAACTCCGTCAACATCCGCAACGTGAGCCGCAACATCCAGAAGCGGGTAGCCCGTGCCATCAGCGACATGGTCGGAATGCCGGTAGGACGCGTCAACATCCACATTGAAGATATCGCCTACCCCCAGCCGCAAGACAACATCGCCGTCGAGCAGGAATGAGCCATCCAGGTCGCACACCATGAAACCGCGTACCCACGCCCGGAGCATCGCCCTGCAAGCCCTCTACGAGGCCGACGTCACCGGGCATCCTGCCGGGGAGGCCCTGCAACACCGGCTGGAGGAAACCTCCGACCTGGCGGCGCGGCACAGCCGTTTTGCCTCGCGCATCGTGCAGAACGTCGCCGAGCGGAGCGCCCGGCTGGACGAACTCCTCGCCCGGTACGCCCCTGAATGGCCGATTGAAGACGTGGCCCCCATAGACCGCAACATCCTGCGTATCGCTTTGTGGGAGATTGCGGTCTATGATGGCACACCTCTCAAGGTTGCCATCAACGAAGCCGTAGAACTCGCCAAAACCTACGGTTCGGACAGTTCTCCCCGCTTCGTCAACGGGGTGCTGGGGAGCATCGCCAAACACATCGAAGAAATCAAACAAACTCTGCGCTGATTTTCTCCCCCCCATCCTGATTGACGGTCAAAACGCGCCCTCAGGTTTTCTCTCACACGGAGCCGCGGGAAACACAGAGCATCTTCCGTAAAACTCTGTGTTGGGCTGATACTTTCAAGACACAAAACATTATGAACGGCGAAGTGGCGCAAATCGTTGCCCTGGTGGCACACGGAAATTTATTTTTGAGCGGTAAAGATGTTGACCTCTCCACAAACTCAACACTTCAGTACATTGCCTCAATCAAGTTCCTCCGCTATAAAAGCAGCCAGGACACACAAGGCGTAGAAGTAGCCGATAGTGTCCCTGAGTGGTTTTCTTTTTTGCGCTCGGCAAGAGTGAGCCGCTTGTGGCATGTTGATTTTTACCAGCAAAGGCAGGATATTCCGGCCCATATCGCCAGCGCTTTTTCCGGTGGCGTCCGACACGCCATCCAAGCAGATTTGCCAGATGGTTTTGAACTGTGGTTTCCAAAATGGGAAACAACGGGGCTTATCAATGCCGGAAGAAGAAGTGAAAAACAGGAGAGAGAGCGCTACCACAAGGCAACTTTTCAGAATCTGTTGTTGCTTCTGTGCAGGATTTTTCGGTGCCGCGGGACCCGCAACCAAGCCTCCTCCGCAGCATCGAAAAGCCCGGAGGAAGCAGGCGATGAAGGTCAATACAAGCCTTGGTCTGTAGAATATCGCGGTTTTATGTCTTCAAATTCTTGTGCTTTACCCGTGCAAGAAATGAGTGCGGTAAAAGACAGGCTCAGGCAGGCTGTCTCGCGGGCTAAAGAGTTCGCGCAAGGAACACACTGGAC
>DRKV01000239.1 GCA_011051635.1 Chloroflexota bacterium
CATGAGGGTCTGCGCCAGCAAAGCGGTGGCAAAGACGAACAAATTGCGCGCCGAGCGGTCTTCGGCGGGCAGCATCACCCGGTCCGGCATCCGCAGCGAGCGGCAGAGGGCCTTGATTTCAGCATCCTCGAAAGAAACGCCGCGCATCTCGTTGGCGAAGACGTTCCGCACATTGAGGATGACCTGCAAATCGTGGTACTCGTCCTCGCTAATCAGCCCCAGGGCGTAGCACAGGCGGATGCGCGCCCCGAAGGCTCCCAGCGGGCGTTCCACGCCCAACAGGTTCTCTGCCGCCTGCGGGTCGTCAATGAAGAAACTCTTCAACAGGTGTCCCAGATGCCCGTCCAGAAAAGCCGCTCCGACAATCGCCGAAGCGCGGTCGCTGCGGCTCTGGAATTCTTCGTAAAAGCCGCGCCACTCAACGCGGCGCTGGGTGTATTCTCGTCGTGCCATGTCATGCGCCTCCGTAACCGGGGAGTTCCATCAAGCGGCCCCCCGCTTCTACCAGGTGGTACGGCATCCAGGCCACACCAAAGAGGGTCACCAGGATGTCTTTCTTGTACGGCGTGACCGGAATTTCGCTCACATCTCCGACCAGTTCCGCCCATTTGTCGTTGATGTCCCGGATGGCCTGGGCTTTCTCGGCCTCCAGGTCGGCAATCTGCTGTTTGTAGTCGGCAATGGCTTCGATGGATTCTTCCACGTCCGCTTTGGCCTTCTCGGTCATGCGGCGCTTGCTGAGGGAAGTGCTCAGGCGGCGTCTCCGCCCGCCGAAAAGGCCGAGCAGGTTCTCGGCGTGCGTGCCCCACTCCTCCATTTTGCGCTGGCTGAGTTCGCTCTCATCCTCCCGCAGTTCGCGCTCCTCCCGCGCCAGGCGGGTTCGCAGAGTGGCAATTTTACGGTCGTAGCGGGCGGCGATTTTATCCAGTTCGGCATCCCGTTTGGAGCGCGCCGCCTTGGCGCACATCTCCCGGAACTCGGCGGAGGAGACCTGCGGCCCGGCATAGACCTTGAGATTCTGATTGGCGCGCACGTTGACCGTGGCGGTGCGGTAAATCCAATCCTTGAAATCGGCCTGCAAACTCTTGAGGGTACGGGCGTCGTTGAGAGGGGCTTCCAGAGAGGCAAAGCGCGCTCCGGGGAGGGGGCGGCGGTCGAAGTGGCGCTCGTCCAGCGGCTCCACCAGCCAGTCGTCCCAGCGCACCACGCCGCGGGGGTCGGGTTCCAGCACCAGGGCGGCCTGGACGCTCTCGTAATCCAGGTTGTACTTGCGCTGCAAGAAGCGCACCTCGGCCTGCGCCAGGAGGGTCGGGCGGTAGAGCATCCCGACGGCTTTGGCATCGGCGGGCAGGGTGCGCCCGGCGGCTTTGGCAGCCTGCGAAAGGGTCAGATTGTTGGGCAGGAAGTACTCCACGGTGCGGGCGGGCACAGCGGGGCGGCTCTCCGTGCCGGGCAGGTCGGGAGCGGAAGCAGTCTCGGGGGAAGAGACGCGTTGGGAAGCGGCAGCCGCCCCAAAGGGGGTCCCGCCCGTTTGAGGGGGAGCAGACTCCCTTCGAGAGGCCGCGGCAGCCTTGGGGAGCGGTCTCCCCCCAGGGGTTTCCCGTATCTCCCCCGCCCCCGCGAGGGCGTTCAAGGCCTTGAGTTGCAAGCGGGTCAGCGGCCCGGCCAGGTAGTTCATCGCCCAGCGGGTCTGGAAGAGGAGCGGATGCTTCTCGTGGACGTTGTGTACCAGAAAGACGCGCTTGCCCAGGCGGGAGATGAGACTGTCGTACTCGCGGCGGTCCATGCCGGAGGCGGCGCTCTGGAGGCCGTCCAGGAGGCGCTCCTTGTCGCGGTCGGTCTGCAATTTGCCGATGAACCACGTCCCGGCGTTGGAGAGGGCCTTGTAATCCACATCCACCGGATTTTGGGTGACCAGCACCTGCCCTACGCCGAAGGCGCGCGCCTGTTTGAGCATCCGCAGCATCAGGATTTTGGAAGGCGGGTTGGCGGTGGGCGGCAGGTAGCCGAAAATCTCGTCGAAATAGACCAGGGCGCGCAGGGTGGTGGTTCCGGGCTGGGTACGCATCCAGGTTTCCACCGCCGAGTAGAGCAGGGTGACGAAGAACATGCGCTCGGCCTCGCTCAGGTGGGCGATGTAGAAGACGCTGTGCCGCGGACGGCCATCGGGGGCGTAGAGCAGGGCGTTGATGTCGAGAGGCTGCCCCTCAATCCAGGCCTGGAAGGCGGGCGAAGCCATGATGTTGTTCAGGAGCATGGCGAGTTCGAAGCGCTCCTTGCCGGGGTAGAAGGTCTCGACATCGAAGACGCCCAACTTGGGGAAGGGCGGGTTTTGCACCTGCATGATGAGTTCGCCCAGGTCGAGGTCTTTGCCCCGGCTCCAGGCGTGCTCGAAGATGTTGCTGAGCAGGATGTGTTCGCGGGAGCGCACGGGGTCGACGTCGGTCAGGCCAACCAGCCCCAGCAGGGCCGTGACCGTGCCGGAGATTTTCTCGCGCAGGAGTTCGCGGTTCTCTTCCCAGGGGATGGGAGGCGCCTGCAGGGAGGAGAGGATGCTGACGGGGATGCCGGCATCCGAGCCGGGGGTGTAAACGGCAAATTCGGCGGAGTTCTGGAGGGCGCGCAGGCGGTCGGGGGTGATGTCCCACTTTGCCAGGCCGCTGCGCCACAGGTTGGCGGTCTCTTGGGCGACCTGGGCGACGGTCTTCCCCTCCCGCCGGGCGGCGTCGGCGTTCACCCAGGGCTGGAAGTCGGCGGGGAGCAGGTCGGGGAAGTGGAGCAGGAGGTTGGTGATGTCGCCTTTGGGGTCAATCATCAGGGCCGGGATGCCCTGCAGGGCGGCTTCTTCGAGCAAATCCACGCACAGGCCGGTCTTGCCGCTGCCGGTCATCCCGACGACGACGGCATGGGTGGTGAGGTCGTCGGGGTCGTAGAGGAGGGGGTCGGCGGCGGTCTTGCCGCTTTGGGGGTCGAAGATGCGTCCGAGATAGAATTTTTCGCTCATAAAAGTTTCCTGTGAAAGTCAGGGAGTAGGTCAAATCAACACGACAATCTGTTGACACTTGCGGTGCAGGGACTTTGAAACGCAAAGTCGCCAAGACGCAAAGCGTTTTTCTGAACTATGCCCGAAATTCAAAAAAATCGCGGGGTGGTCATTCTGTATTTTTTGTAAGATTCACCATACATTTCTTCCAGCCGCGGTTCTTCAGCCAAAGGCATGAGCAACAGCGCCAGAACAAGCAGTGAGAACCCGGCAACAGCACGAAACGAATTGGAGACTACCATCATTCCCGAAAACAGCAAA
>DRKV01000240.1 GCA_011051635.1 Chloroflexota bacterium
GCCGAGAGAAATCACCGCCGCACCAGTGGCAAGAAAACGGCATAAGGCGGTTTGACGTAGACGGTCTGGGTGGCGTCGTCGGTCAGCCCGCCGCTGTCGCGCACCCGGGCGCGCACCGTCACGAATCCCCAGTCGTAAGTGAAAGTGTTCGTCCAGAGTTGCGAGGCGTTGAGCCAGGCGGTATCGAAAGTGCCGTCGTCGTTCCAGTCGAAGCGCACGGACATATCTGCGATGGCATCGTAATCATCTGTGCTGCCTCGCATGTCCATCGTGAAGGTGGTCGTGTACGTCCCCGAGGAGGGAGTAATGCTCAAACTGGCCGTCGGGGGGGTGTTGCCGCCGGGGGGGACGATTTCCACCTGACAGGAGGTATTGTCCATCAGGTAGCCGCTGTCCATCACGATGAGGTCCACTTCATGGATTCCCAGGGAATCGTAGGTGGCCGTTATCGGCTGGGTGGCGGGTTGCCAGGTTTGACCGCGGAAGTCGAAACTGCCCCATTTGTCCCACTTGACTTGCAGGGCAGAGACGGGGTCCTGCACATCCGAACTGCTGGCCGCGCTGAAGGTAAAAACCGTCCCCGGAGGGCCGGAGGCGGGAGTCGCCGTGCAGTTGGCCGCAGGTGCGGTGTTGCTGCCGGGGTCGCCCACTTGCAGGGAGGTGGTGTGGGTGTCGGTCAAATCGCCGGTATCCTTGATTTCCAGCGTTACCTGATATGTGCCGGGAGTGTCGTAGGTGTGGCGGGAGGGCGGATTGGTGGGGTTATCCCACCCCGTATCCCAGACGCCGTCCCCGTCGAAATCGAAACGCGCCAGAAGCCAGGCCGAGGTGTCCTCGTTGTCGTGCGAGGCGGCGGGGTCAAAGAAAAAAGTCGTTCCTGCCACCCCCTGGGTGGGGTCTATGGTGAAGTCGGCCACCGGGGGCGTGTTGTTCGTCCGGTGGGGCGTTTTTCCCGCGGCGCGCCCCGATACGCGATAAACGGATGTGAAGAGCAGCACAAGGGCAAGGAAATGAGGGAATTTTTTCATGGAGAAACTCCTTTGCTGGGGATAAGGGGGTTGATGGAAATGGGGAAGCGGGAGAATGGCGGGCCTACTCTGTGTCTTCCCCTGCATTCTCCGTGTTCCATCTTTGTACCTGTTCTCTCAAAAACGTCGTCAAAGCGCTCAGACTGGCGAATCCCAGGCGTTTTCGCGTGTGCGTGTCTTCCAGGCTAAAACGCCAGATGCTTTCTCCCCCCGGCGCGGTTTCCTCGCGCCAGCACTTCAGCCAGTAGGAATGGGAGGATGGAGACTTTGGGGGAATTTTCATCGCAAAAACATACTCTCGCGAAGCCGGAGGTTGTGGTATAGTCCTGACGTTCGGTGTACCTGGTTGTCTGAGGTCTTGCAAACATCCTGTTCTTACCATCCAGGCGTAAAGAAATCGTAAATGGCACCCACTCCGTCGCTAAAAATCCTGCTGTTTGGCGCGCCGCAGGTCTTTTTGGATACTCAACCTGTCGAAAATTTCATCAGCAACAAGGCGCGGGCCTTGCTCTTCTACCTGGCAGTGACGCGCCGGCCTCACACCCGCGATACCCTGGCCGGGATGTTCTGGGGCGAGATGCCCAATCGGGAGGCACGCGTCAACCTGCGGCAGGTACTCTCCAATCTGCGTAAAATTTGTCCCGAAGCCTTCCTGATTGACCGTCAAAACGCGGCCTTCAATCCGGAATATCCCTCTACGCTGGATGTGGCCGCCTTTACCGCCCGCCTGGAAGCATGGCGCGCCGAACCCTCTTCGGAGCGCGCCCTGACCCTGCTGCAAGAGGCCGCCGACCTGTATCGCGGAGAATTCCTGGCCGGTTTTTACCTCTCCGATGCCCCGGCCTTTGACGAATGGGTGACGTTGTTGCGCGCCCGCTTTGCCGAACAGTCCCTCCAGGTACACACCGCCCTGGCCGACCTTCTCCTTCGGCGGCGGCGTTACCCGCAAGCCATTCGGCATCTCCGGCAGGTGTTGGAGATGGACCCCTGGCGAGAGAACGCTCACCGCCACTTGATGATGGCTTTTGCCCGCCTGGGGGATTACCAGGCCGCTCTGAGCCAGTACCACACCTGCAAGACGGTGTTGGCCGCCGAACTGGATGTCCTCCCTTCCCCGGAAACGCGCCTGCTGTACGAGCGCATCAAAGCCCGCAGGGACCGGCCTGCCGGCAGCCTGCCTCGCCAGCCGACGGCTTTCATCGGACGCGCTGCGGAGACGGAGACCGTGCAGCGCACCCTCACCGCCCAAACTTGCCGCTGGCTGACTATCACCGGCCTGGGCGGTGCGGGCAAAACCCGCCTGGCGCTGGAAGCCGCCGCCCGAATGCAGCCTCTGTTCTTCGATGGCGTCTTTTTCGTCCCCCTCGCCTCTGTTCGCACCGTGCAGGGGGTGGTTAGCGCTATCGGTGAGGCCCTCGGCCTGGATTTCGAGGAGCAAGGCAGCCGCGCCGCCCAACTGGAGAACCATCTCCGCTCGCGGGAAATTTTGCTCGTTTTGGATAACTGCGAACACCTGTCCGCCGCCGTCCCGTATCTGGAACGCCTGTTAGAGCGCA
>DRKV01000241.1 GCA_011051635.1 Chloroflexota bacterium
CTGCGGAAAGCCTTTTGCAGCAGCCGAATCTGGCTGCCGGGTTTGTGCCGTTGGGCGTAAAAATACAACCCGACGTTGAAGACTACTACCGCAGCCACAATCAGGGCCACCAGCAAACCAACGTTTTCATCCATCATTGCACCTCGGGGGGGGAGCGTACAGCGTGCAGGGTACAGCGTATGTCGCACATCGCACGTCCGACAGCGGTCAGCCGTCAGTGGTCAACGGTCTACGGTCAATGGTCAGCGGTCGGCGGTCGGCATTCCGCCTTCCCCATTCCTCCACCCACTCCCGTAAACTGAAAGCGTGTTCGTCCGCCGCTTCGGGGTCGGGACGGGGGCCAATGAGCACCGTGTACCATCCCTGACGGCGCGCTCCGGCGGTGTTGCGGGGGGAGTCGTCCACCAGAACGCACGTTTCGGGTGGCGGATTTCCCGCCAGGGCGCGGGCGCGTTGATAAGCCCCGGCCTCCGGCTTGGCGAGCCAGCCCAGGGAGCGCACGTCAATGATGCCCTCGAAACAATCCTCCAGGCGCAAAAAGCGCAGCACCCGCCGGGCGTGGGCGGCATCCGAATTGGTGAAAATCCAGCGGGGCGCGGCCAGGCGCAGAAGGGCTTCCCGCAGGGCGGGGTCGGGGGTCAGGTAACGTTCCAGGGGCAGGTCGTGGACGTAAGCCAGAAAGTCGTCCGTGTCGATGTGGTGGTGGCGTTGCAAACCGCGCAGCGTCGTGCCGTAAGTCACCAGATAATGCTCCCGCAGCCGGGCGGCCTCCTCCGGCGGGATGCCCATCCGCTCGGTCATGTACGTTCCGATGCGGCGCTTGATTTCCGGCCACATCCCGTTTTCACCGGGGTAGAGCGTGCCGTCCAGGTCGAAGAAGATGGTGGGCATGGGGGGGAGGTAGTTTGATAGTCAGATAGTCAGGTAGTCAGATAGTCAGGTAGTCAGATAGTCAGATAGTCAGGTAGTCAGGTAGTCAGGTAGTCAAGTAGTCAGGTGGTTGGGTGGTTGGCGAGGTACAGCGTACAACGTACAGGGCACCTCGCACGCCGCACGCCGCACATCGCACTCCGCACGTCGCACCTCGCACGTGGCACTTGATACGTGATACGTGACACGTATTATAATCTCCTCATGCCCATTCACCTCCTCCCCGAAGAAATTGCCTCCCAGATTGCCGCCGGAGAAGTGGTCGAGCGCCCTGCCTCGGTGGTCAAAGAACTGGTCGAGAACGCCCTGGACGCCGGAGCGCGCCGGATTCGAGTGCGCGTCGCAGAAGCCGGACAGCGCCTCATCGAAGTCAGTGATGACGGGCAGGGCATCCCTGCCGAAGAATTGCCCCTGGCCGTCACTCGCCACGCCACCAGCAAACTGCACGCCGCTGAAGACCTCTTCCGCATCGTCACCCTGGGGTTCCGCGGCGAAGCCCTGGCCTCGATTGCCTCCGTCTCGCGCTTCACGATTATCTCCCGCCCGCCGGGAGCCGAAATCGGGGCGCGGCTGCGGGTGGAAGGCGGCCATGCCGGAACGGTCGAACCCCTCGGCGCGCCGCCCGGAACCCTGGTGCGCGTCGAAGACCTGTTCTACAACCTCCCCGCCCGGCGCAAATTTCTCAAGAAGCCCGTCACCGAGCGCCGCCGGATTGACGCCCTCCTTACCCGCTACGCCCTGGCCTACCCCGAAGTGCGCTTCTCCCTCACCCAGGACGGACGTTCCACCCTCCAGACCAGCGGCAACGGAGCGCGCCGCGAAGTCCTCGCCGCCCTCTACGGCCTGGAGACCGCCCGCCGGATGCTCCCCGTGGAGGCCCTCGAAGGCCGCATCCGCGTGGAAGGCTTCATCAGCCCCACCGACCTGACCCGCGGCAACCGGCAGGGCATCCTCTTCTTCGTCAATGGCCGCCCCGTGCAGGATAGCACCCTCAGCGCCGCCCTCCTGCGCGCCTACCACACCCTCCTGATGGTCGGGCGCTACCCCTACGCCGTCCTCTTCCTTGCAATGCCCCCCGAAGATGTGGATGTCAACGTCCACCCCACCAAAGCCGAAGTCCGCTTTCGGGATAAAGACGCCGTTTTCCGCGCCGTCCAGCGGGCGGCCCGCGGCGCGTTGCTGGCGCACACCCCCGTGCCGGATATCCAGGTGAATTCGCCCTACCTGCCCCCGCAGGAGGACGCGCCCTTCGGGGGGCGCGCCGCCCCCTGGGATTCTGCTGCTCCTCAAAAGGGCGCGGAAACGGACTCCCCTTTGGGGGGCGCCTACCTCCCGGGAACGCTGCCCCGCCCCGAAGATGAGTCCGCTTCCCCCTCTCCCCAAAGGCAGCCTCCCCTCCCCGGAAGCGTCCCCCTCTTGCGGCTGGTCGGGCAAATCGCCTCCGCCTATCTGGTCGCCGAAGGCCCCGACGGTCTCTACCTGATTGACCAGCACGCCGCCCACGAGCGCGTCCTCTTCGAGCGTTTTATGGCCCGCCGGGAGGAAACCCTGCCCGCCCAGGCCCTTTTGGAGCCGGTCACGGTCACGCTGCCGCCGGAGCAAGCCCGCCTGCTGGAAGGCGAACTGCCCGTCCTGGCGAAACTGGGCTTCCAGGTGGAAGATTTCGGGCGCAACACGTTCCTGGTGCGCGCCCTGCCCACCCTGCTGGCGAAGATGGACCCCGCCGCCGCCCTGCGCGTCCTGGTGGAAGATTTCGAGGAGGACGAGACCCCCTTGCAGGGGCAGGTGGAGGCCAAAATCATCGCCCGCGTTTGCAAGCGCGCCGCCGTCAAAGCCGGGCAGACCCTCTCGCGGGATGAGCAGGAAGCCCTGCTGCGCGATTTGGAGGCCTGTCAATCGCCGCGCACCTGTCCGCATGGCCGCCCGACCATGATTCACCTCTCCGTGGACGTTCTGGAGCGGCAGTTTGGCCGCCGCGGCCCGCGATGAGGAAGTGTCACGTATCACGTGTCAGGTATCACGTATCACCTGGCACTTGACACTTGACACTTGGCACTTGACACTTGGCACTTGACACTTGACACGTGGTACTTGACACGTGACACGCAATGAACGCTCTCTACCTCTCCAACCACACCCTCACCTACCGCACCGACCTGCCCGTGCCGCAGCCGCCGCCGGGAGAAGCCCTGATACGCGTCCTCCTGGCGGGCATCTGCGCCACCGACCTGGAACTGGTGCGCGGTTACTATCCCTTCGACGGCATCCCCGGCCACGAATTCGTCGGCGTGGTGGAGCGCGCTCCCGATGCCCCGCAGTGGGAAGGCCGCCGCGTGGTGGGCGAAATCAACGCCGCTTGCGGAACCTGCCGCCAGTGCCGCGAGGGGCGTCCTACCCATTGCGAGCGGCGCACCGTCCTGGGCATCAAGGGGCGCAACGGGGCTTTCGCCGAATACCTGACCCTGCCGGTTGACAACCTGCTCCCCGTGCCCGATTCCCTGCCGGATGAGAAGGCCGTCTTCACCGAGCCGCTGGCCGCCGCCCTGGAGATTCAGCGGCAGGCGCACATCCGTCCTGCGGACCGCGTTCTCGTAGTTGGGGCCGGGCGGCTGGGGCAGTTGATTGCCTGGACGCTGGCGCTGACCGGCTGCGACCTGCGCGTCGTGGCGCGGCACGCCGGGCAGCGCCGCCTGCTGGCAAAGCGCGGCATCCGCTCCATCGGCGAGGAGGATGTGCCTCACTGGGAGATGGACGTGGTCGTAGAAGCCACCGGTTCGCCGGGAGGCTTCGCGCTGGCGAAGCGCGCCGTCCATCCCCGCGGGGTCATCGTGCTCAAGAGCACCTACGCCGGAGACCTGACCCTCAATATGTCGGAAATCGTGGTGGATGAAGTCACCCTGCTGGGTTCACGCTGCGGCCCCTTCGCCCCCGCTTTGGAGCACTTGCGCCGCGGCCTGATAGACCCGACCGACCTGATTGCAGCGCGTTACCCCCTCGAAAAAGGGCCGGAGGCCTTCCAAAAGGCCGCCCAGCCCGGCGTGTTCAAGGTGTTGATTGGGTAGGGGGGCACGTGTCAAGTGCCACGTGGTACGTGATACGTGGTACGTGATACTTGACACTCCCTCACCGCGGCAAATGCACTGTGAAGGTCGTTCCTTTCCCCACTTCGCTTTCCACGCTGATGCGCCCGCCGTGGCCCTCCACGATTTTCCGGGCAATGGAAAGTCCCAGTCCCGTTCCCTGCGCCATGCGTTCCGAGCCGGGGACGCGATAGAACTTCTGGAAGAGATTTTGCAAAGCATCGGGAGGAATGCCGCGCCCGGTGTCGCGGACGCAGATGCGCAACTCCTCGGCGTCCGCCGTGGCGCTCAAGGTGATTTTCCCGCCTGCGGGGGTGTATTTGACGGCGTTACTCAACAAGTTGATGAGCACTTGCTTTAATTTGGCGCGGTCAGCCTGAATTTCGGGCAGGTCTTCGGGGGCTTCCAGGGTGAGATTCTGCTGTTTTTCCGAGGCCGGCAGCCGCATCACGGAAGTGCATTCCTGCAAGAGCGTGTACGGGGCAAGGCGTTGGGTGCGAAACTGGACGCGCCCCGATTCCAAACGGGCTAAATCCAGGAAGGAAGTCGCCAATTCCGAAAGGCGCCGCGATTCGCTCTGGATGGTCTGGAGAAAGGTTGCCCGTTGTTCCTCCGAGAGTTCCGGACGCTTCAGCAGGTGGGCGGCGGTGTTGATGGAGCCTAAGGGGGTACGTAACTCGTGGATGAACTCCGAAATCAGGTCGGATTGTTGAAACAAACGGCTGTTTTCAATCGCAATAGCCGCCTGTGCCCCAAGCACGCCGAGAATTTCCAGGTCTTCTTCGCTGAAAGTCCCATCTTTTTTGTTGATGGCCTCCAGGGCGCCGATGACCTTGTCTTTGGCGACCATAGGAACGCCCAGCAGGGAATGGGTCAGAAATTTGGTGTCTTCTGAAATGCGGGCGAAATGCCGTCTGTCCCGGCTGACATCGTTGATACGCAACGGCTTCTGGTTGCGCACAATCCAGCCGGCCAGGCTGTCCATAGGAACAACCAGGCCGCGCATGGATGGTTCGGTCAGGTTGGTGGCGGCCTGAAAGTACAATTCTTGCTTGACATCGTCATACAGCAAAATGGAGGCCGCCTCTGCCGCGCACACATCGGCGGCAGCCTGGACGATGCGCTGGAGCAAACCGTCCAGGTCCAGCGTAGAAGCCAGGTCGCGGCTGAGTTCCAGCAGGCGGCGGTAGCGGTGAACCAGGGTGGTGTTGGTTTCAGGGGGGAGGGTATCAGCCATGCAAAGTCTCCTCGGCGAGCAGGGGCAGGAGTTCGGCTACATCGCCGCGTAACACAACCTCGGCGCGCACGTCAATGTAGGTGGGGGCTTTGTTGACGATTATCAGAGGGGCGTTGTTGTTGAGGGCCTGCATAGGCAGTCCGGCCACCGGCATGACCGTGAGGGAGGAACCAGCCACCAGCATGAGGTCGCAGGTGCGGGCGGCTTCTTGCGCCTGATGCCAGACCTGGATGGGCAATTGCTCCTCGAAGAGGATGACATCCGGCTTGAGGATACCCCCGCAATCCGCGCAGCGGGGGATGTCGCCGTTTTCCAGATAGGCTTCCATGTAATCGGCGGCGCGGAATTTGTGGTAACAGCGGGTGCAGGTCAGCGTTTCCAGGCTGCCGTGTACCTCCAGCACATGCCGCGCCCCGGCGCGCTGGTGCAGCGCATCCACGTTCTGGGTGATGATGGTGTGGATGTAGCCCGCTTGCTGCAAAGAGACCAGGGCGTAGTGGGCCGGATTGGGACGGGCAGCATGGATGCCGCTGGCAATTTCGCGCAACCAGGCGAAGAAGCGCTCCGGGTTGTGCCGAAAAGCCCGCAGGGAGGCCACTTCCATCGGGTCGTAGCGCTTCCACAACCCGCTTTCGGGGGAACGAAAGTCCGGGATTCCGGATGGCGTCGAAATCCCCGCCCCGGTCAGCGCCACGCCTCTGCGGGCTTCGCGGAGCAACGCTGCTGCTCTGCGAATGGATTTGTCGGACGACGACTTCATGGCAGGTCTGCCTCAGGCAGCCTGTAAAACCAGTTTCGAGAGTTTGCCGAATTGCTGGGCGGTCAAACTCTCGCTCTGATAGAGCACCGCCGGCATGTTGCGGATGGCGGCCTGGTAGAGCAATTCGGGAGCAGGAGTAAAGGAGACCGCCACGCGCTCCTGCAACTCCTCTTGCACCTGACTCCAGGAAAGATGAATGTCGGAGCGGACGCGGTTGACCAGCACCACTTGCCGGCGGCCTCGCCCGATGCCCATCTCCTCCAAATCGTGGAACATGGCTTTGGCC
>DRKV01000242.1 GCA_011051635.1 Chloroflexota bacterium
GTCAGAGTGAACGAGATATTCTCAATGGGTGAGGAGTGATGTATGAGCGCAGAACCCGCGAGCACAGAGAAGACGTTGGAGGAAGTCAAACAAGACGTCCGCGCCGAATTGGAGCAAAATCGCAGGGAGTTGAAAGAAATCGAGTTGATGATTGAGCAAAGCCAGGTAGAAGTGGAAAAACTGGTGCGGCGCAATGGTACGGCTTCGGCCAAATTGCAGCAAATTCAATCGCAGTTCGACAGCATTCCGCGGAGTGATATTCGGGCTATTTACGACGCTGCACTGGATGCGCAGCAACGTTTGTTTGTCATGCGCGGGCAACTGGAAAAGTTGCAAAGTGACCGGAAGCATTTGGAGCGGTATCGCCTTCTGCTGGAGAAATTGTGGGGCGTACTGGAGAGTATTCCCGTGGTTTCAGCGGATGGGAAGCCAGCACGCTCTGCTTCTGCAACGGCTGAGAAACTGGAAACCATGATTCAAGCCCAGGAAGCAGAACGGCAGCGCCTTTCGCAGCAAATGCATGACGGGCCGGCGCAGGCGCTCTCCAATTTCATTCTGCAAACTGAAATTGCCATGCGCCTGTTCGATATGGACCAGGACAAAGCGCGGGATGAACTGGCAAACTTGAAGGCCGCTGCAACGAAGACTTTTCAGCAGGTGCGTAACTTTATCAGTGAACTTCGTCCCATGATGTTGGACGACCTGGGTTTGGTGCCTACCCTCAAGCGGTACGTGGAGAATTTCAAGGAACAGGTGGATATGGATGTACGCCTGAACGTGGTGGGAGGCGAACAGCGTCTTTCTCCGTACCTTGAGGTGATGATTTTTCGGGCTGTGCAAGAGTTGTTGGGCAACGCGGCCAACCATAGTCAAGCCAGTATGGTGAAAATCGTGTTGGATATCTCCGAACAGAGGATACGCGTCAGTGTGGAGGACAACGGGCGCGGCTTCGATGCGGCCAGTATAGCCGAGCGCGAAGGGATGGGATTGAAGTTAATCAAGGATCGGGTGGAGATGTTAGGTGGTCACATGGATGTAGACAGCGCCCCGGGGCAGGGAACCAGGATAGCGTTTGATGTGCCTGCATCCTGGTCGAACAATTTGTAAAATCTTCGGTCTGCCTATTGCATTTTTCTGGAAAATCCATATAATTTTGCATGAGCCGGTCAATCTCGTGATTTGGCTATATCCTATAAGAAAGGAGGTAAAACCGACATGTTGTTCTCACCCAAAGAAAAGGGCCAAGGTCTTGTTGAATATGCGTTGATTCTCGTTCTCGTTGCTGTTGTCGTTATCGTCATTCTCGCTCTGCTCGGCCCGGCGATTGGCAATATCTTCAGCAACATTATGGGAGCCCTCTAACTCTAAGCCATCGTTTTTTCCATTGTTGAGACATCCCACAAGCCTTGTGGGATGTCTTGCTTTTTGGGGGGAGATATAGCATGTTCCGCAATTGTAATTTGACGAAATTATTTTGTTTCCGACTGGTCAAGATATGCATAATCAGGTAGACTATATGCACATCTTCAATGTGTAAAGGACAGCCCTTCTCACTGTGAGTACAAAATGGGCATTGACTTTGCTGCCTGTAATGCTTATGATACACGTAGGGCGTTCTTTTGACATACGCTATTTCCGTAAGGATTGAAACGCTTTTCCCATAAACCACTCCGGATGGGTGCAACATAGAGATGTGTCTTGCCCATATGGAATGGGATGGCTCCTGGAACTAGTTTCGGATGCCTGTCGAGTTATTCAATGTAATTGGAGGTCATAATGCGCCGAGGCCGAATCTTTATCTTGCTGGGAATCCTGCTCATTGTTGTGCTTGCCGCCGTAGCGTTGATACTTCCGCGCATCTCACCAGGAAAGCAGCCGCCTGGCACTTCTCCGGAAAACGTTCCAACCCCCGTGCCGCAAACGCGGAGTGTCGTGGTGTTAGCCCAGCCGGTGGCGAGAGGGGATGAGATTGACGAGAATCACGTGACTACCATTGAAGTGCCTCTTGACCTGGTCCCCGATGGCTCTTTTGAGAAACCCGAGGAGGTGGTAGACCGCCGGGCCAGGCTGGACTTGGGAGCGGGACAATATCTGACCAAGGACCTGATTCTCAATCCTGATGACATCCTCAAGCCACAAGGTTCGGATTGGGCGCTGGTTATTGACCCCGGTAAAGTGGCTTTTTCCATCCCTATCAGTCGCTTGGCTGCCGTCTCTTATGCTCCGCAAGCGGGCGACCACGTGGATGTCATCGTCACCTTGCTCATGGTTGACCTGGATACGGATTTCCAGACCTTGCTGCCCAACCAGACTGCGGGTGTGGTCAGCCCCGGGAATGTAGAGTTCCAGGCACAGGCTGGGGCCGCGGGCGAGGTGGATAGTTCTACCGGCCTTATCAAGGGGGAGACAGCCAATCTGGCTGCTCAGGTGGTCGGTGGTGGTAAATCGTCTTTGCTGGGACGCACCGAAATAGACCCGGTGTTGGGCCAGCCTTTCTACGTGTTGCCATCGGAAACGCAACGTCCCCGGATAGTCAGCCAAGCCATTTTGCAAAACGTTACCGTCCTGGGTGTGGGCACTTTTGAGCGTGAGGAAGACGCGCAGGCGCAAAATCAGGCGGGCACCCCTCTTGAACCGGGCGCGGAACCTCCGCAGCAACCCGCCGGGCAAGCAGGAGCAGAAGCGGGGCAGGAGACCGCTTCCCAGCCCGTAACCCGTCCCCCCGATGTCATCACGTTGATTGTCTCTCCGCAGGATGCGATTACTCTGAATTTCCTCCTGTATTCAGGCGCAGAAATGACCCTGGCGTTGCGCTCGGCTCAGCCTGACAACAATGAGATAGTTCCTACCCAGCCGGTTACTTTGCAGTATTTGATGGACACTTACAACATTCCTATGCCAGCAAAATTGCCTTACGGGGTGGAGCCGCGTATAGATGAATTGCAGGCCCCAGAGTTGCCCAATGACACGCCCCTGCCTACGCCTGTGCAGTAGCAGCGACGTGGTAAATGCGAGGCGATGGAGGGTGAGTCGGCGAAGACCGTTAACCTTCCATCGTCTCGTATCGGCGAAATGTATCAGGGGGGCTGTGCCTCA
>DRKV01000243.1 GCA_011051635.1 Chloroflexota bacterium
CGATTATGGCTTCCAGGCGTTTGGGGAGGTCTTTGGGCATGGGAGGGCGGGGGTTGGGGATTAGGGATTGGGGATTGGGGAGGGGATAACGCGGCGGAGAGAGTTCCCTGCTCCCTGCTCCCAAATCCCTGTTCCCTGCTCACTTCTCTTCCACCACCGGCACGAAGGCGAACTTCGTCACGTCCACCATCCCCAAGTCGGAGATGCGCAATTCGGGAATGACGACCAGCGCCAGCAGGGAGAGTTGCATGTTGGGGTTGTTGAGGGTGCAGCCGCAGGCTTCGAAGCCTTCCAGAACGGTGGCGGCCTTGCGGGCTACGGTTTCCGCCCGCTCGTTGGACATCAGCCCGCCGATGGGCAGTTCCACCAGCCCGACGACCTGCCCGTCCTTGACGACCACCTGCCCGCCCTGGGTCTCGGCCAGTTTGTTGGCCGCCTGCGCCATCATGGCCTCATCCGTGCCGACCACAATCATGTGGTGGCTGTCGTGCGCCACGGTGGTGGCAATCGCGCACTTCTCGGTGAAGCCAAAGCCGTGTACCAGGCCGAGGGTCACGCCGCCGGTGGCTTTGTGCCGCTCCACCAGGGCGATTTTGGCGAGGTCGCGGCCCGTATCCACCTTGATTTCGCCGTCCTGCGGGGTAACTTCCATCCGCAGGTGCTTCGTGGGGGCCTGATTCTCGATGACGCCGATGACGTTGGCGACTACCCCCCTCCCCTCCTCCCCTCCCCCGGCGGGGGAGGGGCTGGGGGGGGGGGTCTCCCCTCCCCCGGCGGGGGAGGGGCCGGGGGGGGGGGCAAGAAGCCGAAAATCATCCGAAGTCAGCGTATGCCCCAGGTTGACGGAGTGCAGCGCCCAATCAGGGTAGGGGTAGGGGGGCAAATCCACCAGGAGGCGGCCATCCTCCGCAATCACCCTGCCTTTGGCAATCACCATCTCGGCGCGGAAGTTCACCAAATCCGGGACGAGGAGGATGTCTGCCCAACGACCGGGAGCAATCATGCCCATCTCGCGGCTCACGCCGAAGTGCTCGGCGGTGTTGATGGTCATCATCTGGATGGCGGTGACGGGCTTCAAGCCCTGGGCGATGGCGTGTCGCAGGACACGGTCCATGTGTCCGTCGTTGACCAGGGTCTCCGAATGGCTGTCGTCGGTACACAGGATGAAGCCGCGAGGGTCGAGACCCATCTCGGTGACGGCCTTGATTTGTGAAGCGACATCGTGCCAGGCCGACCCCAGGCGCAGCATGGCCTTCATCCCCTGCCGGACGCGCGCCACGGCGTCCTCCAGGCGGGTGCCTTCGTGGTCGTCCGCCGGGCCGCCTGCGGCGTAGCCGTGGAAGGGCAGACCCAAATCGAGGCTGGCGTAGTGCCCGCCAATCGTCTTGCCCGCCAGGTCGGTCGCGGCCATCTCGGCCAGCATTTTCTCGTCGCCGTTGAACACGCCGGGGAAGTTCATCATCTCGCCCAGGCCGATGATGCCCTCCCAGGTCATCGCCTCGGCCACCTCTGCGGGGCCGATGGATGCACCGGGGGTCTCCAGACCGGGCGCGGAGGGCACGCAGGAGGGCATCTGCACCCAGACGTGGATGGGCTGGACGGCGGCTTCGTCCACCATCAACCGGACGCCCTTGAGGCCGAAGACGTTGGCTATCTCGTGGGGGTCAACGAACATGCCGGTCGTGCCGCGGGGGGCCACAGCGCGCACGAACTCCGTCACGGTGACCATGCCGCTTTCGATGTGCATGTGGGCATCCAGCAGGCCGGGAACCAGATAGCGCCCTTCTGCCTCGATGACCCGTGTGCTCTCGCCTATCGTGTGCCCGGCGTCCGGCCCGACGTAGGCGATGCGGCCATCCTTGACGGCAATATCCGTGCCGGGGATGATTTCGCCGCTCTGCACGCTCACCCAGCGCCCGTTACGGATGACCATGTCGGCAGGGACACGGCCCATGGCGACGTCAATCAAGGCTTTGCGGGTGGCAACCCAGGATTCCAGAGACATCTTTTGCTCCTTTGTACGTGTCGTCACAACTGCCATTCCTCCCGCCAGGAGGCCAGTTTGCGGCGGTAGGCCGGGTCTTCGTAGCGGCGGGGGTGGAAGGCAGGCGCATACGAAGGCAGCCTTTCGCCCGTCAGGTGAGCGGCCAGCAGGTCGGCAGCGCCCTGTGAGGCCATGATGCCGTACCCCGAGAGCGCCCCGATGACGTAAGCGCCTTCCACAGGCAGGGGGCCAATCAACGGGCGGTTTTCCGGTGTCTTGACGTAGTAACCGCCATCCACGCGGGGACGGGGCAGACGCTCCCGATAAGCCCGCACGGCAGGGAGCAGGGCTTCGAGGCCGCGCAAGGCGACCTCGGGATACAGGTCGTCTCCGGGCACGGGGAAGACCGGCGTCTCTACGGGGGTGCGGTACTCCCACAAAGCGAGAGCGCTGCGGGAATCCGCCCCCCCTTCGGGGCGGGTATGCACCCCGGAGGGCAGCAGCCCCGTCAAAGGGCGCGTCTCTTCCGCTTCTTCCAGGAAGGCGCGCTCTTCGGGTGACCAATCCAGTTTTTGAGGGTCGCTCCAAATCAGGAGCGGCGCTTCCCGCGGGATGGCTCCCAGACGGTCTTCGAAAGCGATTTTGAGATGCCGCTCGGTGACCACGGGCAAATCCGCGCCCAGTTGGGCAGCCAGCGGTCTGAGGAAAGGGCCGGGAGCAAGGACAAGCCGCTCCACCGGAAGACGCTCGCCGCTTTCCAGATGCACCGCCCGCACCCGATTCTGGCTATGCGCAATGCGGACTGCCCGCCCGCGGCGGATTTCCACACCGGCGGCCCGCGCCTGCTCCAGCAGGTACATGCCCAATTGCTGAGCGCTGAGCCATCCCGCCCGCCGGACGTGCAGGGCCGCCGCGACGCGTCCGCTCAGGCAGGGGTAGTGACGGCGCAAGAGGGCACGGTCGGTAATCAGGTCTGCGCCGTCGGGCTGGCCGCGCCACCCCTCCGCCGGGGCGGGCCGGTAGCCGCCGGAAGTGTCGGCGTGCAGCCGCAGCGCCCCCGCCCCCATGCGGACTGCGCTTTCGGCGGCTCTCCGCCATTGGGCGATGCGCTCCGCCTGCCCGGTGACGAACAGGTAGCCGCGACGATTGAGATGGAAACGTTCTTTGCTCTCCTCCGCCAGTTCCTCCAGCAGGTCAATGCTGCGGTTCATCAGCGCAATCATGGCCCCATCCGGGCCGGGCCACCAGTTGCGATAGGCTTCGGTGGATTTGTCGCTGGTGAGGGTCAGCGGAGGGCGTTCGTCCAGGAGGAGGATGTTCCGCACGCCGCGCCGCACGGCAAGGTGATAGGCCAGGGAGACACCGGCGATACCTGCGCCGAGGATGAGGAGCATGGGGAGGGTAATCGAGTAGTCGAGTAGTCGAGTAGTCGGGTAGTCGGGTAGTCGGGTAGTCAGGCAGTCGGGTAGTC
>DRKV01000244.1 GCA_011051635.1 Chloroflexota bacterium
CGTCGGGGGCGTCCAGGGTGTCCAGCGCTTCGGAATACGGCAGCGTGCCCAGCAAGGGCGCGGGGAGGCGATGGCCGGTGACGCGCTGGCCCTTGTGCCGGTTGAGGATGAGCCAGGTAGTGCGGATTTCCCGGCCCGTGTCCTGAGCCTGGCGCAGGATTTTCCCGGCCACATCCAAGTCGAGGGGTTTGGGGCTGGATACCAGAAAGAGCACTTCAACCGGCCAGGTATGCCGTCCAATGTGCTCGACGCCCGCCTCGTTGTCCATCACCACCCAGGTGTATTCGTCGGCCAGGGCGTCCAGTGTCCCGCCCAGGATGTTGTTGACCACACACTGGCATCCCTGTTGGTCGTTGCGTCCCATGACCAGCAAATCGGCGTGTTCGTTCAGGGGCTGAACGGCCTGGTGCGCCAGCGCGGCGGCAAAATCCCGGCGGCTGAGCGCTTCCAGCCCTACGCCGCGCCTCAGGCTTAGATTGTGCCGGTGGCGGAGTTCTCCCAGCGTGGCACGGGGACGGATGCCCAGAAGGCGGGTCAGGCTCTGGTGCGGGTCGGCGTCCACCACCAGGATAGGCCCCGGCAGATAGGTCAGGACGCGGCGCCTTAGCAGGTGCGCCAGAATCATGCTCTTGCCGGTTCCCCCTTTTCCGGCGGTCATCAAAACATTCATACAGGTCTCCACACACAGGTCATTCGTCGGCCTGGTTGTCGGCGCGCAACGCGGCCACGACCAGGTCGGAGACGCCGTTCATGATGGCGTCCACGGCGCTTTGCAGATTGGGGTCCCCCGCGAATTCCATGGGCTGTTCGTGACAGGTGGGAATACCGCGGAGTTCCTCGATGCGGATGCGCTCCACGCGTCCGCAGACGGAACAACGGAAGGGAAGGGAAATACTCATCGAGACTCCTTGCGTGAAATGCGCTCCCAGACGACGCCGACTACCTGGCGGTAGGAGGCGCGCCCGGAAGCCAGTGCGTCCAGCATGGATTCCAGTCTGGCGGTGAAGGCCGGGCTGCTCAGTTCCGGGTAATGCTGCTGCGCCCACTGCAACACATCCCAGCCGCGGGGGGTGATGTTCAAGGCGTCATCCACATAGCGGTGGCGGCGCAGGGCGGCGATGGCTGCGGCGTACGTCGAAGGGCGGCCAACGCCGCGTTCCTGCATCCGGCGGATGAGTTGCGCTTCGGTCACGGTGCGCCTTTGCACGCGCGCCCGGAGGCGCAGGCGCTCTCCCACCTTCTTGCGGGCCAGGTGCGGCGTGTCCCGGGCGTCATCCTGGGGGCGGTAGAGGGTGCGATAGCCGGAGTCTTCGACGATGCGCTCCGTGAGGGTCGTTTTCATGTTTTCTCCAGGGTGAGGGTTACGACGCGCACCCGCGCCGGGCGCATGAAGGCGGCCAGGAAACGGGACCATATCAGGCGATACAGGAGACGCTCTTCCCCGGGGGGGACATCGCCTGGCTGGCGGTCTGGGTCGGTGGGGCGGACGGCCTCGTGGGCGTCCTGGACGAACCCGCTTTCACCGGGGGAGAGCCGGGGAACGGTTTCCCCCGGCTGGGGGAGGGCGTCCTGTCCGTAGAGCGCGGCGACGGCCCGGCGCGCCCTCTCGACGACCTGGGGGGCGACGCGGGGGCTGTCGGTGCGCGGGTAGGTGATATAGCCGCCTTCGAAGAGGGACTGCGCCACGCGCATGGTGCGCTCTGCGCTCCAATGCAGCCGCCCGGCGGCATCCACCAGCAGGTCGGCGGTCGTGTACGGCGGCGGGGGGGCGTCGGTCTCCAGGCGTTCCCGGCGCCCGACCACCGTCCATACCCCGCTCAGGTTTTCGGCCCGCATCTGGGCGGCGCCGCGGGCGGCGAAGCGATTCACGTCTCCCATTCGGACACGACCTCCCAATGTTCCCCTTCCGCCAGCAGGTGCAGGGCGGCAATCTGGACGCGCCCGAAGGAGAACCCTTTCCCCCGGTTCTTCATGGCCGCCCACAGCCGGGGGGAGATGTGATAGCCAATCAGGCGGTCGACCACCCGGCGGGCGACGGCGGCCTGCACCAGGTTCATGTCCAGCAGCCGGGGGGCGGTCAAGGCTTCCCGGAGGGCCTCGGGGGTGAGCGCGTCGAAGGGTGTACGCCAGACGGATTTGCCGCGCAATTCGAAGCGGAACTCTTTGGTGAAATGCCAGGCGACGGCTTCGCCCTCCCGGTCGGGGTCGGTAGCAAGGTAGACCGCCTGCGCCCAGCGCACGGTGGCACGCAGCGAATGGGCAACCTTTTCCCGGCTGGGTGTCGGCTGGTATTGGGGCACGAAACCGCCCGCCACGTCCACCCCCAGCGCATCCTGCGGCAGGTCCCGCAGGTGTCCCAGGCAGGCGCGCACCCGCACCAGCCCCTCCAGCAGGCGTTCCGCCCGCAGGATGTGCTCCACCTTGCGCGCTTTGGCGGGCGATTCGACGACCACCAGGGTGGTGCGGGGCGTCATCGGATGCGCCTCCGCCAGGAGAGGCCGCTGCCGGGAATACCGGCGCTGATGTGCAGGCCGCGCCTGCCGATGGTCAGGCGCAGGCCGGGAACGCCGACGGAGAGACTCGCGCCGCGCTTGCTCAGATTCAGGGAGACCAGGCCGGGAATGATGGGAATGCGTTTGAAATAGCGCCAGGACATCGCTGCTCTAGGGGAAGATGTTCTCCTTCTTCCGGGTGGACAAATTCAGCCACTGGTCAAGGTTGCCTTGCAGGACGCCGCTCAGCAGTTTCCCGTAGTAGCGCACCTGGGGCTGCATCCCGGAGAGTTTGTCCACATAGCCCTTGCCGACGATGTCGTGACGGAAGACGGCCAGCAGGGTCGGGAAGGCGGCTGTTTCCCATTGCTCCATCCAGAGTGCGGCGTTGACCGCACAGACCGCCTCGTATTGGTCCACCTTACGCTCGGCACGACTGCGTTTGTCTTCGTTGTGATACTCGAGGGCGAAAAGACGCTCTTCCCCGTCCTTCGTCAGGCGCAGCAGGGCATCGGGTTCCAGCACTTCGCGGCTGCGGTCCGGGGTGAAGAGAGCGGCTTCGGCGGTGCCTATCCAGGTGACGGACCAGCCGCGCCCGGCGGCGTGCCGGGAGATGCGCAGCAGGATTTCGGTCAAGATGACATCGTGCATCACGCGGGAGAGAGGATAGGCCATGTGGCCGGTGGAGGGGGTCAGGCCGCGCATCTTCGCCAGTTCGAGACCGACGGGGCCGAGGGTGTAGATACGGCTTCCCGGCAGCAATGCACGCAATTCGTCTCGCACGACCTTCGGCGGAATGTGCAAACGAGCGACAATGTGCGCGTGTCCATACTTTATCATCGCCGAGCGCGAGACGCCCAACTGCGGCAATGTAGCGGCGCCGGTCTGTGCGAGAATATCAATCACGTGCCAGGCTGTGAGCGATAGGCCGCCGACAAGCAGGTTGTTGGCGCGCTCTCTGGCTGCTCGAGGGGTCATGGTCTCGACGGGAACAGGCGGTTTACGGCCTTGTGTTCTCGGTGGTGTGGAGGAGGAGAATTGGTAAGGCATAGGCACTCCTGGGAGAGTTAAACCTATCTTTTGGATAGGTAGTCCGTTTTTCTGCGTTGCGCCGTCTCAATTTCGGCACAATTCCGGCACGATTTCAGCAAAATTTCGGCACGATTTCGGCATACAGCGACGAAAAGCGGGGAAACCGCTCTGTCTCAATTTGCGCACGATTTGGGTACAATTCGGGCATAAT
>DRKV01000245.1 GCA_011051635.1 Chloroflexota bacterium
GATGAGGGCAAATTCTCCGCCTTGGCTGCCGCCTTCGCCCAGCAAGGAACGCTGGTTTACGTGCCGGCCAACGTCCACGTGCAGGCCCCCTTGCACAGCATCCTGTGGGGCGCGGGGCAAAACCTGGCCTACTTCTCCCACATCCTCATCTACCTGGAAGAGGGCGCTTCGCTCACCTACGTCCACGAGTGGGCTTCTCCAGAGGATGCCGAAGTCTTCCACGCCGGCATCGTCGAGGTCCACGTAGGCGAAAATGCCAGTTTGCGTTACGTCGAACTGCAATCCTGGGGACAACGCGCCTGGAACTTCACCCACGAGCGCGCCCGCGTCTTGCGCGGCGGCAAACTGGACTGGATTTTCGGAGCCCTGGGCAGCCGTCTGACCAAAACTTTCGCCGACCTCGACCTGCTGGGCGAAGGGGCTGAGGGACGCATGTCCGGATTCTCCTTCATCGAAGATTCGCAGCACCTGGATTACGACACCCAGCAGAATCACCTCGCCCCTCATACCACCAGCGACCTGCTCTTCAAGTGCGCCCTGGAGGACAAAAGCCGCTCCGTATGGCAGGGCATGATTTACGTCGCTCCCGGCGCGCAAAAGACGGACGGCTATCAGGCCAACCGCAACCTCCTGCTCAGCCGCAAGGCACGCGCCGACTCCATCCCCGGCCTGGAAATCCTGGCCGACGACGTGCGCTGCACCCACGGCGCGACCGCCGGCAAGGTAGACCCCGACCAACTCTTCTATCTGCGTTCCCGCGGCCTGCCCCAAAAAGACGCCGAGCGCCTGATTGTGGAGGGTTTCTTCACCCCCATCATGGAACGCATCCCCTTCGAGGGCGTCCGCACCCGCTTCGAGGAGGCCATTGACGCCAAAATGCAGTAGGACAACTGCTTGCACCTGCCCCGCAAAGGGAGCGGTAGGACAACTGCTTGCAGTTGCCCTGCAAAGGGAGCGGTAGAACAACTACTCGCAGTTGCCCCACAATCACAACTTTTCAGGGCATCTTGCGCCAGAAATCGCTCCCATCCGATGCGGAAAAGAGGTAAAATTACAAAGGCGGACTTCGTCCGCCTTTCTTCCTATAACGAGTAATCACCTACGCGTAAACGGCAAACAGGAGGCAATCTTGGCAGAACTGCATTTCACCAGCGCACCGCAAGACAAATATGAATACAAAGTCGGAGACCGCGTCAAAGTGTACTGCGACCACGACGACGACGAGGACAACCGCGTCCGCGGCTGGGTCGTCGGGGTCGTCGTCCAGGTGGACCCCAAAATGGTCGCGGTGCAATTCCAGCGTAACGTTTACCTCACCGACGGCTGGATGGTTCCCGACCGCGTCTTGTGGTGTCCCAAGGATTCGCCCAACATGGCCCTCTACACGGGCAAACCGCGCAAAAAGCGCCGTTCGTCACTTACGGAAATCCCATGACAGCATCCACTCTCCCTCTCGACGTAGCGCACATTCGCGCCGATTTCCCCATCTTGCAGCGCGAGGTGCACCCCGGCGTTCCGCTGGTCTACCTCGATTCGACGGCCACATCCCAAAAGCCGCGGCAGGTCATCGAGGTGATGGACGTTTTCTATCGGCGGGCCAACGCCAACATCCATCGCGGCATCCATGCCCTGGCGGAGGAGGCCACCGCGGCCTACGAGGATGCCCGCGCTAAAATCGCCCGCTTCATCGGGGCGGCCAGCCCGCGGGAAATCGTTTACACCCGCAACACGACCGAATCCATCAACCTGGTGGCGTATACCTGGGCGCGGCGCAACCTGCAGGAGGGGGATGTCATCCTGCTGACCGAGATGGAGCACCACTCCAACCTGATTCCATGGCAAATCCTGGCCGCCGAAAAGGGGCTGCGCCTGGAATTCATCCCCGTCACCGAAGAGGCTCTGCTGGATTTGGAAGCCTACCACCGCCTGTTGGAGCGGCACCGCCCCAAACTGGTGTCTTTCACCCACATGTCCAACGTGCTGGGAACCATCAACCCGGCCAAAGAGATAATCGCCGCCGCGCACGCCGTCGGCGCGGTCACGCTGGTGGACGGGGCGCAATCCGTCCCCCACCTTCCCGTGGACGTGGGAGAACTTCAGGCCGATTTTCTGGCCTTCTCGGCGCACAAGATGTGCGGGCCGACGGGAGTGGGGGCGCTCTACGGGCGGATGGAACTCCTGGAGGCCATGCCCCCCTTCCTGGGCGGCGGCGAGATGATAAAGAAAGTGGAATTGCGCTCCTTCCGCACCAACGAGGTGCCCCACAAATTCGAGGCCGGCACCCCCGCCATCGCCGAGGCGGTCGGCTTTGGGGTCGCCGTGGATTATCTCGCCTCCCTCGGCATGGAAGCCGTCGCAGCCCACGAACGGGAAATCATCGCCTACGCCCTGGAACGCCTGGAAGAAGTGCCGGGGCTGAAGGTCTTCGGGCCGTCCGCCGAGCACAAGGGGGCGGTAGCCTCCTTCACGTTTCAAGGCATCCACCCCCACGACATCGCCTACGAACTGGACCGGGAAGGGATTGCCGTGCGCGCCGGGCATCACTGCGCCATGCCCCTGCACAACAAATTCCACATCCCGGCCACGACGCGGGCCAGTTTTTACATCTACAACACCCGCGAAGAAGTGGATAAACTCGTCGAGACGCTTTACAAGGTGAAAGAATTGTACGGGTAGGTGGTGCGTGTCACGTGTCACGTACCAAGTGTCACGTGCGGGGTGCGAAGTACGACAGGCAACCTAACTCCGCACCCCGCAACCTCGCAACTTCAGTATCACGTGCGACGTGC
>DRKV01000246.1 GCA_011051635.1 Chloroflexota bacterium
GAACTGGGCGGCGGACGCTACCATTTCGTGCGCGACCCGGCCACCCTGCCGGCCATCTTCACCACCGAGACCGCTCCGGTGAGCCGCTCTTACCTGGTGGAGGAGACCTTCACGCCCCTCCAGACGGCGGCTTCGCCCCTCATTCCGGCGGACGGCCTGCCCCCCCTTTACGGCTACGTGGCGACCGAGGCCAAACAGACCGCTCAGGTCATCCTGCAATCCCCCAAAGAAGACCCCATCCTGGCGGTGTGGCGCTACGGCCTGGGCAAGGCGCTGGCTTTCACCTCGGACGCGACCGGGCGCTGGGGGCGGGACTGGCTGCGCTGGGAAGGCTACGCCCCCTTCTGGGAGACAGCGGCCCGCGCCGTGCTGGGGCGCGTCCAGAGCGAGCAACTCCGCACCGAGGTGCAGATGGAGGGAGAAAACGCCCGTGTGGTGGTGCTCCTGCCGGAGGAGGCCGCCCCGCAAGCCTGGGACGAAGCCCGCCTGCGGGTCAGCATCGTTCCGCCGGGGGGTGCGCCCGCCGAAGAAATCACCCTGGCGCAGAGCGGGCCGCGGCGCTTCGAGGGCCTCTTCCAGCCGGGGGAGAGCGGGGCTTACCTGCTCCGCGTGGAGGCGGAGAGAGCGGGGGGCGAGAGGCTGGCTTCCACCGTGGCCTGGATACACGGCTATTCGCCCGAATACCGCCCCCGCCCCGCCGTCGACCAGTTCGCCCGCCTGCTGGCCGCTCTGGAGCCGCCCGCCGGGGAGGGCCTGCTCCTGCCCGCCCCGCAGGAGGCCTTCCGCCACGACCTGCCCGCCACGGAGCGGCGCGTCCCGGCGGCGATGTTCCTGCTGGGGATGGCCGCGTCCCTGCTGCCGGTGGAGGTCGCCATCCGCCGCCTGGCCGTGGGAAGAGAAGACCTGGGAAAGTGGAGGGCGGCCCTCTCGAAGCGGCTGCGCGCCCCCAAAGGGGAAGCGGCCCCCAAAGGGAGCCGGGTACGGACCCTCTTGCGGGTGAAGCGCGCCCCCAAAAAGCGGCAGCCTCTTGAAGGGAGTCCACCCCCGACGCCGCCCCCAAAGGCCGCACCCTCTTCAAAGCCGCCGGACCCCCCAAAGACGCCTCCTCTGCCCAAAACGCGGGGAGCGGCGTCCTCTTCCCGCAGAACGACCTCCCGCTTGCTGGAACGCAAACGCTCCCGCCGCGGGAAAGAAAAATGACGATTTCCGTGCAAATCGCTTGTAGGGCGTCCGAAAAGATTGCTCTTTTAAGGAAAACTCTGTACAATTTGTGAGCCGCACTTTTTGCCATCACCCCGACCCTTGCAAGGGAGAAGTACTTCATGACTGCTGAACTGAAAACGCTGCTCAGAGAACCGCAAACCGTAGAGGATTTGCACATCCCGCAAAACATCGTCATAGACCTGATTTTGCGGCTGTTGTTCAGCGAAGGCAACGTGGCTTTGAGCCGCATGGTGCAGGTCATCCGGGTCAACAGCCAGATTTTGGACAAACTGCTTCTGTGGATGCAGCGGGAGCATCTGGTGGAGGTCTCTCAGGCAGGCACGGGGCTGGGACGCCTGGGATACGTGTATTCGCTCACCGAAGCGGGGCAGGCCCGCGCCCGCGATGCCCTGGAACGCAGTCAGTACGTCGGCCCCGCCCCTGTGCCGGTACACTACTACAACAAAGGGCTGGAACTGCAAACCCAAACGGCACAGCAGGTCCGCCCGGAGCAAGTGCAAAAAGCGCTCAAGGGGTTGATTTTGCCCGGAGATTTTCACCGCCGCATCGGCCCGGCGGTCAATTCGGGTTCTTCGTTGTTCCTCTACGGCCCGCCGGGGAACGGGAAGACGACCATCGCGCAGGCCATCGGACGTTTGATTGGAGGCACAGACCCCATCTGGATTCCGTATGCCATCACGGCGGGAGGATACATCATCCAGATTTACGACCGCCTGATACACCAGCGGATTAACATCGAGAGCGGAAGAACGGCGGAGTTGGGACGTTTCGACCGCCGGTGGGGGCTGTTTCGCCGTCCCTCGGTGATGGTAGGCGGCGAATTGAAGATGGAATCTCTCGACCTGCGCTACGACCCGGTAGCAAAGTTCTACGAAGCCCCCCTGCAACTCAAGGCCAACGGCGGAATGTTCCTGATTGACGACTTTGGCCGCCAGCAGGTCAGCCCCTCCGACCTGCTCAACCGCTGGATTGTGCCGCTGGAGAGCCGGGTGGACTTTTTGCGCCTGCGCAGCGGGCAGACGATTGTGGTTCCTTTCCGCCAACTGATTGTCTTCAGCACCAACCTGGACCCCAACGACCTGGTGGACGACGCCTTCCTGCGGCGCATCCAAATCAAGGTGAAGGTGGAAGGCCCTGACCAGCGGCGTTTCTTCCAGATTTTCGCGGTGATGTGCAGGCAGATGAACATTCCTTTCGACAAGCAATCCTTTGCGCATCTGCTCCACAAATGGTACATCCAGCCCAAACGGGTGATGCAGTCGGTGCATCCCCGCGACATTCTGCGCACGATAACGGCTATCTGCGAGTACGAGGGCACCAAGCCGCGGCTCACGCCGCAACTGGTGGATGAGGCCTGCCGGAATTATTTTGTGGATTAGCCCCCGATAGTTTCGCACCCTCCATCCACCGATTATGTCTTCTACAGCCACATTGCTTGCTCTCGCCACGCTGACGCTGTGGAGTTTTCTGGCGTATCTGGCGACGGAATTGCAGCGCATTCCGCCGCTTTTGCTTACCGGTCTGGCGCTGACTATCAGCGGGCTGCTGGGGGCTTTCCGCTGGCGCGCCTGGCGGGTTCCGCCCAAGACTTTCCTGATGGGGGTGTACGGGCTGTTCGGGTATCACGCCCTGTTCTTCCTGGCGTTGCGCTACGCCCCCGCGGTGGAAGCCAATCTGCTGAACTATCTGTGGCCGCTGCTGATTGTGCTCCTTTCGCCGCGCTTTTTACCGGGACACCGCCTGACGCGGCGGCACATCCTGGGGGCGCTGCTGGGGCTGGGCGGGGCCGCCCTGATTGTCAGCGGGGGACGTCTCCACCTGGAGGTGCGCTATCTGCCCGGCTACCTGCTGATGATGGGGGCAGCCTTCGTGTGGGCGAGTTATTCCCTGCTGACCAAGCGCGTTCCGGCCTTCTCCACGGCGGCGGTGGGCGGTTTCTGCCTGACTTCGGGGCTGCTGGCGATTCTGCTGGCCGGCGCGCTGGGGGAATGGGGGGCGATGCCGTGGGGGGCGCTCACGCCGCGGGAATGGCTGCTGCTGGGGCTGATGGGGGCCGGCCCGCTGGGGGCAGCCTTCTACACCTGGGATGCAGCCCTGAAGCGCGGCGACCCGCGGGTCATCGGCGCGCTGGCTTACCTGACGCCCCTGGCATCCACGCTGATTTTGACTCTTCTGGGGGGGAAGACGCTCACGCCCACCGCCGCGGCGGCGATGGTACTGATAATCTCCGGGGCGGTCATCGGCAGCCGCGAGAAGGCATGAGCCGCCCCGCTCCCCGCGACCCCAATCTGCGCCACAACATCACCGTCAATCTGCTGGACGGCGGTTTCTTCGGCTTCGCCCTGGGGATGGCCTCCTCCATCACGGTGATTCCGCTTTTCGTCAGTTCCCTGACCGGTTCCGCGGTGTTGATAGGGCTGATTGGCACCATCCGGGCTATCGGCTGGCAACTGCCCCAGATTTTCACCGCCCAGCGGGTGGCGCGGCTGAAACGCTTCAAACCGGCAGTGCTGCGCGGCACCCTCCACGAGCGGGTTCCCTTCCTGTTTCTGGCCCTGCTGGCCTGGAACACTCCCCGCCTGGACAGGCGGGTCGCCCTGGCGCTGACCTTCGCCCTGCTCATCTGGCACGGGCTGGGCGGGGGCATCACGGCGGTGGCCTGGCAGAGCATGATTGGGCGCATCATCCCGCCGCGCCGCCGGGGGATTTTCTTCGGGATGCAGGCCGCGGCGGCCAATCTGCTGATGGGGGTCGGGGCGGTCCTGGCCGGGCAGATACTGGAGCGCATCTCCGGCGTGCGGGGATTTGCCTGGTGCTTCGGGATTGCTGCGGGGTTGATGGCGGTTTCGTACACTTTTTTGGGGATGACGCGGGAAGCGGAGCGGCGCGTCCCCGCCGAGGCGCACAGTCCCCCGCCGCTGGGACGGCAAGCCCTCCGCATTTTGCGGGCAGACCGCTCTTTTCGGCGCTTCCTGGTCGTGCGGGGGGTCTTCCCCTTTGCCCTGGTGGGGCTGAACTTCTACACGGTGCACGCCGCCCAACAACTGGGGGCCGACGGCATCACGCTGGGATGGCTGACGGCGGCCTTCTCGGTCATTCAGGTGGTCAGTAATCCGTTGATGGGGTGGCTGGGCGACCGGCTGGGGTATCCCCTGGCGTTGGGGGTAGGGACGCTCAGCGCGGCGGGGAGCGCGGCTTTCGCCTGGCTGGCCCCCAGCGCGGGGTGGATGTTCCCGGCGTATCTCCTGGCGGGGCTTGCCAACGCCACGGCCTGGCCGCTGGCTCTCGCCATGACGCTGACCTACGGCACGCCCGCCGAACAGCCGACCTACATCGGGCTGGCGAACACGCTGATTGCGCCGGCCAGCCTGCTCGCTCCGCTGCTCGGCGGCTGGCTGGCGGACGCCTGGGGCTACCGGGCCGCTTTCGTCGTGGCGCTGGCGGGCAGTCTGGCGATATTGCCGCTGCTGCGCGGGCTGGGGGAAGCAGGAAATCCAGAGCCGCCGGGTTGACCGGCAAGGCAGATTTGCGCCGAACAGGGGCAGGGAGCGTTCCCCCTCTTGCTTTGCCGCCAGCGCGTCACAAAACATGAGCGCGGGCGCAGAGAAGGGGGTGCCATCACGTTACATTTTGCCTGCACCCCAAAGAAGGCCGCGCCTTGACCGGGAGTGTCTTTTGGTTATAATTCGGTTGCCCGCCCGCGTAGCTCAATGGACAGAGCATCTGACTTCGGATCAGAGGGTTGTGGGTTCGAATCCTGCCGCGGGCGCACGCGAAGAAGCCGCTCTCGAAGTTCGGGAGCGGCTTTGAGGTGTTGGGGAACAGGGGGCGCGGGGAAGGGGTTTGACATTGGTTCCCCCCACGCGTGTGGGGAAAACATCGGCGCCGCGCGGCAGCCACACGCGCGTGTCGGTTCACCCCCACGCGTGTGGGGAAAACGTAGAATTCTGGGCGTTAGAGTGTTGGCTCATTTCGGTTCACCCCCACGCGTGTGGGGAAAACGAGTTGCTCCCGCGGGGTGAGTTCCCGCCAGGGGGTTCACCCCCACGCGTGTGGGGAAAACGGCGTCGGCCATCGCGCTCATGCGGCTGACGCGCGGTTCACCCCCACGCGTGTGGGGAAAACGTTGGCGGATATAGATACAGCGCAACTGGA
>DRKV01000247.1 GCA_011051635.1 Chloroflexota bacterium
AACCGCCGTGCTTTGCAAGCCCGCGAGGGTATGAAAGGAGGTGGTGTCTCGACCTGAATTCGTTTGCGTGCCGTAATGGTTCAGCCTGGCCTGGCGACTAAAGTCACAGCAACATCTGCAAAGTCGCCCTTCGGCGACTGGGAACCCAACCTGCAAAGGCAGGTTTTGCAATCGTCGCTGCGATTTCAATCGCCGGACGGAGCAATCTGAACAGTTACTGCGTCCTTCCCGTTTTCTTGCAATTCACAAAAAGGAGAATCACCATGAAACGCCCGAACACCCTGATGAAAGTTCTGTTTCTCGTGCTGGTAGTCAGCATGATTGCCGTCGCTTGCGGCGGTGGAAAGCAAACCGCAGCCCCCTCCGGCGGCGGAGAGGCCTCCGCTCCCGAAGCAAAAGACATCAAAATCGCCTTCATCCCCAAACTCACGGGGGTAGGCTTCTTTGAGTCCGGCGGCAAAGGCGCCGTCGAAATGGGGAACGAACTGGGCATCAGCGTCAAGTATGACGGCCCCAGCGAACCCAGCGTGAGCGGCCAGATTGAGTACCTCAACAACTTCATCAACCAGGGCTACGACGCGATTGCGATTTCCGCCCTCTCCGTGGATGGCCTGTGCGAGACCCTCAAGCGCGCCATGGACAAAGGCATGGTCGTGCTGACCTGGGATTCCGACGTCAACCCCGAATGCCGCCAGTACTACATCGACCAGGGTACGCCCGACCAGTTGGGCCGCATGTTGGTGGAAATGGCCGCCTCGCAGATGGACGACCCCAAAGGCTCCCCCAAGCAGGTCGCTTTCCACTACTCCAGCCCCACCGTCACCGACCAGAACCAGTGGGTCAACGTCGCCAAGCAAATCATCGCCGACGAATACCCCAACTGGGAAATCGTGACCACCCAGTTCAGCGAAGAGGATGCCCAGAAAGCCGTACAGGTTCCCACGGACATCTTCCAGACCTACCCCGACCTGGACGCCATCATCTGCCCCGACGCCAACGCTCTCCCCGGCACGGCGCAGGCTGCCGAAAACCTGGGCATCGCCGGCAAGGTCATCATCGTCGGCTTCTCCACCCCCAACGTCATGCGCCAGTACGTCAAGAGCGGCACGGTGAAGCAGTTCGGCCTGTGGGATGTTGTGAAACAGGGCAAACTGGCTATCTACATCGCCAACCAGTTGGTCAACGGCAAGACCTTCAAAGTCGGCGACAAGATTGACGTCCCCGGCGTCGGCACGGTGGAAGTTTCCCCCAACTCGGTGCAAGGCTACGATTACGAGGCCGAGAACAACGGCATCATCCTCCTGCCGGAACGCACCATCTTCACCATCGAGAACATCGACGACTTCGACTTCTAACCAGTCTGTTCCCTCCTCCTTGGAAAAGGCGGCTCCGCACACTCGCGGGGCCGCCTGAAGGGGAGCCTACCTGCCAGAGAACGCTGAGAGGACACCATGAAACACTTGCTCGCCCTGGATGCCGGAACCGGGAGCGGCAGAGCGGTCATCTTCGACGAAGAGGGCCGTCAACTTGCCGCCGTGGGACGGGAATGGAGTCACAAATCGCACCCCGAATACCCCGGCTCGATGGATTTCGATACCGAGACCAACTGGCGGCTGCTCACCGAGTGCATTCGCGAGGCCTCGGCGCAGGTCCCCGACCTGAACATCGTCGCCGTCAGCACCACCAGCATGAGAGAAGGCATCGTCGTCTACGACGAGCAGGGAGAGGAACTGTGGGCTTGCGCCAACGTGGACGCCCGCGCCGTGCAGGAAGTGCGCGACCTGCGCGCCCGGCGCGAGGGCCTCGAACGCGACCTTTACCTCCTCTCCGGGCAGACTTTTGCTCTGGGTGCGCCGCCCCGCCTTCTGTGGCTCAAACGTCACTTGCCGGAAGTCTACGCCGGAGCAGCCTCCATCGCCATGTTGAGCGATTGGGTAGCGCACCGCCTGGGCGCGCCGGTTGCCGTAGACCCTTCCAACGGCGGCACGACCGGCATGTTCGATTTGAAGACCCGCCGCTGGAGCGACTCCGTGGCCCGCGAGTGCGGACTGCGCCCCGAATTGCTCAGCGCCCCCGTGTACGAAGCCGGCACCCCCTTTGGAGAGGTTTCCGCCAAAGCCGCCGCCGAGACCGGCTTGCGGGCCGGCACCCCCATCGTGATGGGCGGCGGCGATGCCCAGTTAGGCACCATCGGCCTGGGCATCATCCACCCCGGACAAACCGCCGTGCTGGGCGGAACTTTTTGGCAGCAAATGGTCAATCTGCCCGAACCGCTGGCCGACAAAACGGGTAGAATGCGGATGAATTTCCACGCCATACCGGGCATGTGGCAGGCCGAAGCCATCGTCTTCTTCCCCGGCTTCGCCGCCCGCTGGTTCCGGGATGCCATCGCGCCCGACATCAAGGCGCAGGCCCTGGCCGCCGGGCGCGACCCCTACGCCGCCCTGGAGGAAATGGCCGCTTCCGTGCCCCCCGGCTCCCACGGCATCATCCCCATCTTCTCGGACGCCATGAACTACGCCCACTGGCGGCACGCGGCCCCTTCCTTCCTGAACCTGAGCATAGACCCGAACATTGCTTCCCGCGCCGCGCTCTTCCGCTCGCTGGAGGAAAACGCCGCCATCGTCACCCTGGCAAACCTGCGGCGCATCGCCGAACTGACCGGCTCCTTCCCCGCCGAAGTCACCTTCGCCAGCGGCGCATCCAAAGGCCCCTTGTGGTGCCAGATTTTGGCCGATGTCCTCCAGGTCCCCGTCCACACGCCGGTGGTCAAAGAGGCCACCGCCCTCGGGGCGGCCATTTGCGCCGGAGTGGGCATCGGTTTGTATCCCGATTTCGAGGCCGCCGTGGAACGTCTGGTACAGGAGGAGCGCACCTACCAGCCCAACCCCCAAAACGCAGCCGTTTACGAAGACCTGTACGCCCGCTGGAGCGCGGCTTATCCTGTACAATTGGCCCTGGCCGATGAAGGCGTCACGACCTCCATGTGGAGAGCACCCGGTGAATAGAATGCGTCTGGGAGGTCTCACGGCGCACAAAAGAGAGAACATCATGGAACTATTTGTCAAACACGAAAGCGAAGTCCCCTATCGGTTCGACGGCATCTCCGGCCCCAAATATCTCCTGCGCGGCCCCCGCTCCGATTTCGGCCTGGTAATTCTGATGCCCGGCGAGGATTTTCAGACCCACTACCACCGCCGCATCGAAGAAAATTTCTACACTCTGGAGGGGAATGTAGATTTGTACGTCAAAGACAAACATTTGGTGCTGCATCCCGGAGAGTTGTGCCACGTTCCGCCTCTGCACCCCCATTACCTCATCAACCGCGGCGACGTGCCCTGGAAGGCCATCTTCGTAAAGGCCCCTTACGACCCTTCCGACAAAGTCAACGTAGAATGGCTTCCCGGCGACGCCCCGCTGCTGGAAGTTTCCTGATTGGATTTGTTCATCAATTCCGGGGAGCCTCGCATGTACAAAGACCCGTCACGCCTGACCTACCTTGCCAAAATCGCATCCCTTTACTACGACCAGGGAAAAACGCAGCAGGAGATAGCCGACGAGGTGGGCATCACCCGTTCGGCCATCTCCCGTCTGTTGACGGAGGCGCGGGAAGCGGGCATCGTCGAAATTGTCGTGCATTATCCCTGGAAAACCTCCGCCGAACTGGAAAAAGCGCTCCTGGCGGCCTTTCCGCTCAAGACGGTGCGGGTACTGCACAGCGCCGACAAAAGTTATCAGGAGATGCTTCAGGGTATCGGCGTCCTGGCTGCCGAATATCTGGAGAGCGTCCTGCAGCCGGATATTTCCATCGGCATTTCCTGGGGCACGGCGCTCTACGAGATGATTAAGGCCATGCCGCCCAAAAACCTGCCCGGCGCGGAGGTGGTGCAACTGATTGGCGCTACCGGGGCGGAAAACATCTCCACGGACGGCCCCATGCTGGCGCAACTCCTCTCCAACCGCTTGGGCTGCACCTGCCGCTACCTGCACGCCCCCCTGATTATTGACAGCGAAGCGGGGCAGAACATCATCATTCAGGACAGTTCCATCCAGACCCCCCTGGAGCGCGCCCGCAACGTCAACATCGCCCTGGTAGGGATTGGCACCACCGACCCCGCTCTTTACAGTCTGCTGCGGGCC
>DRKV01000248.1 GCA_011051635.1 Chloroflexota bacterium
CCCCTCACGGCATAAACGTATACCCTACGCCGCGCTCGGTGAGCAGGTGACGGGGGTTGGCGGGGTCTTCCTCGATTTTCTGGCGCAGGCGTCCGATGTAGACGCGCAGGTATTCGGTTTCCTCGCCGTATTCCTGTCCCCAGACCTGCTTGAGGATGATGTGGTGCGGCAGCACTTTGCCGGCGTTTTGCATCAGGTAAACCAGCAGATTGAATTCCGTGGGGGTAAATTCTACCGCCTCCCCTTTGACCAGGATGGTGTGGGTCTCCAAATCGGCGACGATGTTGCCCTGCACGATGCGCGTCTGCTGCTGGGGCGGTGTGTTCAACCAGGCGGCGCGGCGCAAGACGGCATGGACCCGCGCCAGCAGTTCACTGACCCCGAAGGGCTTGGTGAGGTAGTCGTCCGCGCCCAGGTTGAGGGCCTGCACCTTGTCGCTTTCCTCGCCCAGGGCGGAGAGCACGATGATAGGAACCAGCGATTGCTGCCGGATGCGCCGGATGGTTTCCAGCCCGTCCATGTAGGGCATCATCACGTCCAGGATGACCAGGTCTACGGGATGATTTTGGAAGTGCGCCAGGGCTTCCAGCCCGTTGGAGGCCACCAGCACGTCGAACTGGCGCACTTCCAGATTGCGGCGCACGAAATCGCGCAGGGATTTTTCATCGTCCACGACCAGTACGGTGGTGCGCGTCATAGGGCTTCTCCTGTCTGGGATTACTCTCGGGGTAGTGGCTAAAGTTGACCGACGCCTCCCCCCCCTCTGTCCTGCGGACATCTCCCCCCAAAGGGGGGAGAACCGTTCCCTGCCCCTGTTGAGGGGAGAACCGTCCCCGGCCCCGTCGGGGGGAATACCAGCCCCGTTGGGGGGAGAACCGTCTCCTGCCCCCATTGGGGAAGGCCGGGAAGGGAAGGGGGGAAGAGCGCAGCCCTGCCTGCACAGGGCAACATCCTGACTCCGCAACGCCTAAACCTCGCAACGCCTAACCCGCAACACCCTAACTCCGCAACGCCCCAGCTCCCTCCGCTCTCTCCCCAACCGGCTGTTGGGGCAGGGTGAAAGCGATAGTCGTCCCGCCGCTTCCGTTGGCAATCCAGATGCGCCCCCCGTGGGCGTGGACGAAGCCCTGGCAAATTGCCAGTCCCAGCCCCGCGCCGGGGGCCGAGCGGGTCAGGCCGCTTTCCACGCGGTAGAAACTCTCGAAGATGCGCTGGCGGTGTTCGGGCGGAATGCCCGGCCCCTCGTCGGCGACCTCTATCCGGATGGCGTCTTCCAGGCGGCGGGCGCGCACGAAGATGGGAGTCTCTGCGGGGGCGTATTTGGCGGCATTCTCTATCAGGTTGCGGAGAATGACCTCCAGGCGGCGGGGGTCCGCCTCAACCACGTCCGCTTCCGGGGGAATCTCCAGGCGGAGGCGTTCTTCGGGGTGAGGTCGCGCTCTTTGGGCGGCGCGGTACACCAGGTCGCTCAAACGAATGTTGACCGGCTCGATTTTCAGACTGCCGGCCTCCACCCGCGACAAATCCAGCAAATCGTTGACCAGGGTGCTCAGGCGGTCGGTCTCCTCCGAGATGATGGTCAGAAACTCGCGCTGGGCTTCCGGCTCCCAATGGACATCATCGGCCAGGAGGGTGGTGGCGTATCCCTTGATGGCGGCCAGCGGAGTGCGCAACTCGTGAGAGACGGTGGAAATCAGGCTGGATTTGATGTTATCCAGTTCGCGGTCGGCGGTGATGTCGTGCCACAACTGGCCGCGCCCGATAGCCATGCCGCGGGGGTCGGTGACGGTGAAGACGTGCAGGCGCAGGTAGGTCATGCGCCCTTCGAGCAGGAGGGCTATTTCGGCGGCCCCGCCCGTATCTGAGCGCAGGGCTTCGTGAACGGCGCGGCGGCTTTCTTCGGGGCGGTGTGCCTGGGCGATGATGCGCTCCAGGAGAGCCTCCGAAGACGTGTTGGGAATTTCTTCCAGGGGCATCCCGCTGATGACGCTGATGCGCCGGTTGGCGTACACGACGTGTCCGTGCAAATCTTCGAGAATCAGGCCGTCGTGCAGGGATTGGATGAGGGCTTGCAGGCGGCGGGTCTGAGCCTGGAGACGCATGTCACTGCGGGCGTAGAGCGTGGCATTTTCGATAGCCATCGCCGCGTGGTTGGCGAAGTTGGTCAGGAGGTTGATTTCGCTGGGCGTGAAGACGTGCGGGGTGGCGCGATAGACCACCAGTGCTGAGGGCGGGGCGTGCTGGGTGTGCAGGGGGATGGCAATCACGGCGCGATACCCCTCGGCGCGGGCGCGGGGGCGCAGGGCGCGGAAGGAGGGGTCGCTTTCGGTATCGCTCACCTGAACCGGCTCGCCGGTGCGCAGGGCGCGCAGCGTCACGGAGACGGGTTCGCCGGGGTCAATCCGAAGTTGTTCGGCGTAGTGGGGCGAAAGGTTGCGGCTGGCGCGGGCGCGGAAGACTCCCTTGCGCTCGTCGAGGGCAATGATGGCGCTTTTATCCACCCGCAGGAGGCGCTCCAGTTGTTCCAGGATGCGGTGCAGCACGGTTTCGGTATCCAGTGTGGAGACGACCGCCGCGCTGGTTTCCAGCAGGGTGGAGAGTTCGGCCAGGCGGGCTTCGATGGCCTGCTCCATGCGCAACAGACTTTGCACCAGATGCCCGATTTGGTCGGAGCGGCGCGCCAGGACGTTCAGACGGGCGCGCTGCTCGGCGGGCAGGTCGGTTTGCCCGATGGCCTGGCTGAGCGAGGCCAGGTCTTCCACGGGGCGGATGACGTTCTGAGAGAGCGAGACCCAGAACAGGAGGCCGATGACGATGAAGGTGGCGATGCTGAGCAGGATAGCGCGGTGCAGGGAGCGCTGCGTGGCAAAGGCCACCGCTGTAGGACGCTGCACCAGCACCCCCCATTTTACGCTGGGGATGGGAAGGTAACTGACCAGCACCTCCGTTCCGTCGGGGATGCGCGCCACCTGCGAGCCGTAGCCTCCCTCCAGCATGGAATGGGTGATATCCGGCAGGATGGCGTTCATATCGTCCAGCAGGCGCCCCGGGTTGTTGTGGGCGATGATTTTGCCGGTGGAATCAATAATCATCACCTGGAAATCCTGCTCCGGGGGGTAGTGGCGGGCGATGTTCGCCAGGGCGTGGCTGAGGGATTGGAGTTTGATGTTGGTGGCGACCAGCCCTGTGAAGATTCCTTCCTGGTCGTAGATGGGCATGACCGCGGTTGCTACGGGTTGCTGGGTGGTGGGGGAGATTCGTCCCTCGGAGATGAAAGGCACGTTGGTGCGCCGCGCCTGCTGATAGTAAGCGCGAAACGAGAAGTTGATACCCACCGTGGTACGCGGCTCCGGCGGATAGTGATAGAGCATCAACCCGTCCGAGGCCAGGCGGTAAATCAGGTTCAGGTCGGGGCGGGTGGTGAGTACCGCCTGGAAGAGCGGTTCCATCCCCGCCGGGTCTGCCTCCTGGACAGCCTCGTAGGTTGCCAGTTGCCGCACGGCCTGGAGGGCGTTCTGCAGGATGGCGTCCGTCTCCTGAGCGATGGCGCGCGCCAGGGCCAGGTCGCTGGCGCGGGCGTCTTCCTCCAGGCGCTGCCCGATGACGTGGTCGAAGCCCATCGCGACGAACAGGACGGGGAGCAACACCAGGGCGTAATACACCAAAAGGCGCAGCCCCATATCGCGGTAGAGAGGGAAGCGGACGCGGGCGGGTTGCATGAGGGAGGGTCAGGTGTCACGTGTCAAGTGCCACGTATCAAGTGCCACGTGTCAAGTATCACGTGTCACGTGGCATGTGTCGCGTATCTGGACTACGTGCGGGGTGCGATGTGCGAGGGGGAGCGGCATACAGGGTACAGTGTACAACGTACCCTAATCACCCAGTCACCTAGTCACCTAGTCACCTAGTCGCCCAGTCACCTACTCGCCTTGCCACTCCCGCGCAAAGGCTTTGAGAATGCGGGCGACGTGGCGGGCGCCTTGCAGGTACAGGTCAATGCGGATGTTCTCGTTGGGAGCGTGGGCGCGCGATTCGGGGTGCCCGATGCCCGCGGTGACGATGGGAATCCCCAAGTGTTGGACGAAAGCGTGGTTGGGGCCGGAGCCGCCGCTCATGGGGACAATTCGCATGGGCTGGTCGTAAACTTCGGCGGCGGTGTCCACCACCAGACGCACGAGAGGGTCGTCGGGGTCGGTGCGGGCCGCCGGGCCGCCTCCCAGGTAGGTGATTTTCACGTCCGGGAAGCCCTCGGCGTCCAGGTGGGCGCGCAGCCCCTCCAGAATCTGCTCGGTGGTCTGGTTGGGAACCATCCGGAAATCCACTTTGGCGGAGGCTTTAGCAGGCAGGACGGTCTTGGAGCCGGGTCCCTGGTAGCCGCTGGTCAGGCCGCAGATAGTACAGGTGGGCTGGAAAACGCCCTGCATCTTGAGTTCTACTTCGTCCTCGACGCCCAGCAAGAAGCCGGAAAGAGCGAAACGCTCCTTGTAGAGGTCCGCAACGGGCGGCAGGGCAGCCATCAACTTGCGGTCGCGCTCCGTGGGCGGAACGATGTTGTCGTAGAAGCCGGGGATGCGGATACGCTCGTCCGGGCCTTTGAGCGTGTTGAGCGCCCACACCAGCCGCCAGGCCGCATTGGGAAAGATGCTGCCCCCCAGCCCGGAGTGGACATCCTGTGAGGCGGTCTGGACGGAGAGTTCCACGTAGCAGATGCCGCGCAGACCGAGGTGCTCCACCGGCGCGCCGGTATGGTCTACGCCGCCGAATTCCCACAGACAGCCGTCGGCGGCCAGCAAGTCGGTGTGGGTGCGGACGAATTCGGGCAGGTGGACGCTGCCGATTTCCTCCTCGCCCTCGACGATGAATTTTACGTTGCAGGGCAGTTCACCCTCCGCTTCCAGGATGGCGTCAATGGCGAACAAGCGGCTGACGAGATGTCCTTTGTCGTCGCTTACGCCGCGGGCGTACATGTGCCCGTCACGGATGGTCGGCTCGAAGGGTGGGCTGTTCCACAATTCCAGGGGCTCAGGCGGCTGGACATCGTAGTGGTTGTAGATGAGAAGGGTCTTGTCGGGGTTGCGGCCTTTGCGTTCTCCGAAAACGACCGGAGCGCCCTCGGTGGGGAAAATCTGCACCGCGAAGCCGCGCTTGCGGAGCATCTCGGCCACCATGTGGGCGGCTTCTTCCATGCCCAGGTTTTGGGCGGCCACGCTGGGCTGGGCGCACAGGGCGGCGAGTTCGTCCAGGCTCTCATCCAGGTGGGAGGTGAGGTAGGTATCGATTTGGTTCATGGGTGATTGGGTGATTGGGGAGCAGGGATTGGGGATTAGGGAGCAGGGATTGGGTGGTGGGTAGATGAGAAGATGGAGAGATGAGGCGAAAGTGGGAGACCATCATTCTGCATTCATCATTCTGCCTTCTGCCTTCATCATTCTCACCTCCCCAGCCCGCCCAGCGACCAGCGGCCTGCGTAAGCGAAGAGGAGCATTTTGGCCGTTTTGCCGGCGAAGGTCCATAGCAAAAAAGGCAGGATGGGAATTTTGAGCGTCCCAGCGGCGATGCCGGCCAGGTCGAACAGGGGATTGGGGATGAGCGCCATGACGAAAATGAGGCCATAGGCCAGGGAACGCTTGCGGCGCATCCAGGCGGTGATTTGCTCGTAGTGCCGCAAATCTTCGATGATGGCCTGTCCGCCGTAGCCCGCCAGGTAGCCGGAGAGTTCTCCCAGCGCGGCACCCGCCCCGGCGGCCAGGGCGATGCCCCAGGCGGGAAAGACCCCGCCCATGGCAAAGGCCACCATCACGCCCGGCGCAGGCAGGATGATGGTGGCGTTTGCGAGCAGCGAGAGCAGGAAGATGCCGACGTAGCCGTAGCCCGCCAGTTCCTCGACGCGGCCTCTGTAGGCGTAGATAGCCACGCTGAGGAGTATCACTGCTCCCAGCGCGAGCAGCCGGGGCAGACGGCTCCGGAAACCGGAACCGGGAAATACGGATTGGGAAACAGGCTCTCTGCCGACTTTCACGCTTGCACACTTGCTACTTGCAAACTTTCACATCTCTTCAATGGTGACGCGTTGCAGCGTAACCGCGGGAGCGTTGACGAAACGCGGGTCGCGTTCGGGGATGGAAAGCAGCACCTCCATCCCTTCGATGACCTCGCCAAAGACGCTGTGCTTGCCATCCAGCCAGGGGGTTGGGAGGTGGGTGATGAAGAATTGGGAGCCGTTGGTGCCGGGACCGGCGTTAGCCATCGAGAGAATGCCGGGCTTGTTGTGTTTCAAATCGGGATGGAACTCATCGGCGAAGCGGTAACCGGGGCCGCCGCGTCCCGTGCCGGTGGGGTCGCCGCCCTGGGCCATGAAATTGGCAATCACGCGGTGGAAGATGGTTCCATCGTAGAAGCCTTCCCGCGCCAGGAAAACGAAGTTGTTGACCGTGCGGGGGGCTTTATCGGCGAACAGACGGATGACAATAGCCCCTTTGTCGGTGTGCAGCGTGGCGGTGTACGTTTTGCCGGGGTCTATCTGCATGGCGGGAGGGTTTTTCCATTGTTTGGGGTAGGTGGGCATGGGAGATTCCTTTGGGGGATGGGGAGGGGAGGTGATGGGGTGATGAGATGGGGAGGTGATGAGATGATGCGATGGGGAGGTGATGAGATGATGCGATGGGGAGGTGGAGAGGTGATGGCTTGCGAACTTGCGAACTTCCTTACTTGCTCACTTGCCACTTGCCAACTTGCATACTTTTCACTCCAGCAACCGCAGAATTCGCGCCACAACCATGTCCAGGGCGACGGTGTTGAAGCCGCCTTCGGGAATAATCACGTCGGCGTAGCGCTTGGAGGGCTCCACGAACTCCAGGTGCATGGGGCGCACGGTTCGCAGATATTGCTCGATGACCGATTGGGTGGTGCGGCCGCGTTCGCTGATGTCGCGCTGCAAACGGCGGATGAAACGGATGTCGGGGTCGGTATCCACGAAAATCTTGACGTCGAAGAGACGACGCAGGCGCGGCTCGGCGAAAATCAGGATGCCCTCCACGATGATGACCGGGCGCGGCTCCACCAGGACGGTTTCCTCCGTGCGGCTGTGGGTGGTGAAATCGTAAACCGGCAGGTGAACAGGCTTGCCCTGCTTGAGACGCAGAATGTGTTCTATCAGCAGGTCGTTTTCCAGCGAATCGGGGTGGTCGAAGTTCACCTCGGCGCGTTGGTTGGGCGGCAGATGAGTGAGTTCTTTGTAATAAGCGTCGTGGGGCAGGTAGGCAATCCGGTCCGGGCCGACGCGCTCGCGCACCGCGTTGGCAACCGTAGTTTTGCCGGAGCCGGAACCTCCCGCTACGCCGATAACCAGGTGCTTTTCGGGTTTCATGGGGGGAATTATACCGTAAGGGCGTCAGGCGTCAGCGGTCAGTGGTCAGCCGTCAGGCCTCAGTGGTCTGTCGTCAGGCGTCAGCCGTCAGCGCACCCCGCACGCCGCACATCGCACGTCGCACGTGGTATGTGACACGTGACACGTCCCGATGGCGCGAAAAACGCTCCCACCGGAGGGGAGCGTCTCTGTTACAATCGCAAGAGCCACCGATGGGACTCGAACCCATGACCTGACCATTACGAGTGGCCTGCTCTACCAACTGAGCTACGGTGGCGTTGCGGCGAGATTATACAGGAGATTGAGTGAAAAGGCAAGAGAAATGCCCGGCGAGAAACTGCGTATAGCCATGTTGTCTTACCACACTTGCCCGCTGGCGACCCTGGGGGGCAAGAATACCGGCGGGATGAACGTCTACGTCCGCGACCTGGCGCGCCAGTTGGGGCGCATGGGGGTAGGCGTGGATGTCTTTACCCGCTCGCAGGATGAACACGTCCCGCACGTGCTCCACGACTTGGGCTTCGGCAACCGCGTCGTCCATATCCCCGCTGGTCCCGAAAGGCCGCTCCCCAAGGAGCAACTGGCCGCTTACCTGCCCCAATTCGTCGAGAATGTGTGCGCCTTTGCCCGCCAAAAGGGGCTGCGCTACCACCTGATTCACAGCCATTACTGGATGTCCGGGATTGCCGCCCTCAGGCTGCGGGATTGCTGGGGCGGCGTGCCGGTGCTGCACATGTTTCATACCCTGGGGATTATGAAGAACCGCGTCGCCCAGAATGACTCTCAGAAAGAAGGCTCTTACCGCGTGGAGGGGGAACGCCGCGTCCTGGAACAGGCCGACCGGATAGTGGCTGCCACTCCCGCGGAGGTGGCGCAACTCCAATGGCTCTACCACGCCGACACCGCCAGAGTGGTTTCCATCCCCCCCGGAGTGGATACCAGCCGTTTTTACCCCATCCCCACCGAGGAGGCTAAAGAGTTCATCGGAGTTCCCGTCACCGAGCGGATGCTGCTTTTCGTGGGGCGCATCGAGCCGCTCAAAGGGCTGGATATCCTCATCCAGGCGGTCGCCATCTTGCGGGGGCGTCCCGTCTTTCGGGAGAAGCCTTTTTGTCTGGCAGTCATCGGCGGCGACCCGCACGTTGCCCCGGAAGTGATGAGCAGCGAGATGTCCCGCTTGCAGGAGATGCATCTGCGCTACGGTCTGGAAGATTTTGTCGCTTTTCTGGGGAAAAAGGGGCAGGATACCTTGCCCTATTACTACTCGGCTGCCGATGCCGTGGTTGTGCCCTCGCATTATGAGTCCTTCGGGATGGTGGCGCTGGAGGCTATGGCTTGCGGAACCCCCGTTGTGGCCTCCCAAGTGGGCGGGCTGGCTTTCCTGGTGCAAGATGGCATTACCGGCTACCACGTTCCCGTAGGAGAGCCGGAGGCCCTGGCAGACCGCCTGGAAATCCTGCTGAAAGATGATGCTTTGCGCTCCCGCCTGGGGGCGCAGGCTGTGGAATTTTCCCGCTCCTATGCCTGGGAACACATCGCAGCCCGCATTGTGGAGCAGTACGAGACCCTTGTGGGTAGGACAACTGCGGGTTAGCGGGCGATGAACAACCCCGTGGATTTTGCCACGTGCAAACTGCCGCCCCGCGCCGCGATGTATTCCCGCGCAAAGGCGAGCAAGGCGGCCTCCACGCGGGGGCGCCGGCGGCTGTCCAGGCGGGCAACCGCGCTGGTGGTGGAGAGCAGGTAGGCGGCCAGTGGCTCCGCCTCGGTGACCTCCAGTGCGTCGGGGTAATCGCGGCGCTCTATGTGGGTGAAGTAAGGCCGCAGGTGCTTTGCTCCGTTCTCCAGGCTGAAGCGCAGATTGCGGTTCGAGAAGCCGTCGTCCAGGCGGACGCCGACTGCCTCGGCGAAGGCGCGCCCGAAGATATTGATGGCCTCCATGTGGCGCTCGCCGTTGGTGGCCGCGTACAACGTTCCCCCGGCTTTGAGGACGCGGCGGATTTCGCGCAGGGCTGCCGCCAGGTCGGGGACGTGGTAGAGCATGTGGTTGGCGAAGACGGCGTCGAAATGCCCGCCGGGGAAAGGCAGCGTTTGGGCGTTGTTCACGGTGAAGATGAACTGGGACGAATGCGCTGAAAGATTGCCGCGGGCGGCCCGTACCATGCCGAGGCTCAAATCGCTGAGAGTGATACGCCAGTCCCCCGGCAGGCGGGGGAGCACGTCCTGCCACAGGGCGGCGGGGCCGCAGCCGACCTCCAGAATGCGGGCCGCGGGGGGCAGCGAGACTTGGTCGAGGTACCACTGGAACCAGCCATAAGCGTTGGTGCTGAAGCGGCGGTGCAGAGCGATGCGGGCCTGCAAGTTGCGGTCATCGGCGTATTGCCGGGTGCGCAAGTATTCCGGGTCGGTGAATTTTCCCGAAGGCATGGGTTACTCCACGATGACGGTGGTGCCGAGACCGCGCCGGTCCCAGCGGGTGGGGTCTTCGGGGGGAACTTCCCACACGGGAGTTACCCAGCGGAAGAGCCATTTGGCGTCCGCGTTGGTCATGTTGATGCAGCCGTGGCTCATGGGAACGCCGAAATTGTTGTGCCAGAAGGTTCCGTGGAAGGCCACCCCGTACTCGGCGAAGAAGGATGTCCACGGGACGCCGGGCAGGGTGTAAGAGCCGGGGGCGCCGCTGGCTTGCAAAGCCCCCATATGTTTGGAAGGGGATTTGACGTAGATGTTGAACTGTCCCCGGGGGGTACGCGTCCCCTCGGGGATGGGGTCTTTGCTGGGAAGCCCGGAGGAGATGCGAGTTTTGCAAACAACGGTATTCCCCTCAAAGGCGGTCAGTTCCTGGCGGGCAATCGAAACGTGGATGCGTTTCTCGTGGGGGGGAACATCTGGTGAGAGTGGGGTGATTTCCTCATCCCGAATCGCCCGCAGGTGGATGGCGGGGACGGCGTAGTTCAGATAGCGGTCCAATTCGGAGGTCAGCACGTACCAGGGTTGGCCGTCCGGACCGGTGATGAGGCCGGTTGCCCAGTGGGTGGTCTCGTAGTACAGACGGTAGCGGTGCTGCCAGCCGTTGTAGCGGTCGTAGGTGTAGGCCTCAGTATAGGGGACGGTGATTTCGCACAACTGTCCGCCTTCGGCGAGGCCGGGGAGCGGCTCGTTGAGGCGGGTAGTAACGCGCTGCAAGTACGCGCTGTGGACGTAGCCGCCCCAGACGCGATACCAGAGGGGGTTGTAGGCCGGCCCATGGGGGCTTTGGATTTCCTCGTAGATGGTGACCAACTGGTCGCGGTAGCGTTTGCCGATGATAGCGCTCTCGGAAGTCGGCTCAGCGTACACGGCAATTTCGGAAATGGCGACGCGGCCCACCAACCGGGGGCTGTGTTCCTCGCGGCGGCCAAAAGGAGGGCGAAAGGCCAGCGAAGTAAGGCCGAGTAAGCCTATTTTGAGGAAATCACGTCGGGAGATGTTCATGGGGGAGGAAATTCACGAAATGCCGCACCAGGCTTCCAATTCGCGGGCGGTAGCCTCGAAACGGGTGCGGGCATC
>DRKV01000249.1 GCA_011051635.1 Chloroflexota bacterium
ATCACCTGCTCCCTGCCAGTGAGAAGCCGGAAGACTTGGCCGCCGCCGGGCGCGTCTACGCCGAGACCCACCGCATCTTCCTCGACCCGCTCATCCACGGAGGCTACCCCGAAGCGTTCTACGATTGGCTGGGACCGCACGCCCCCCGGCGCGCCGCGGACGACCTGGCGTTAATCCACAATTCGGCGGACTACCTGGGCATCAACCACTACAACACGGATACCGTCGCTTACGACGTCCACAGCGGCTGGCTGAAGGCGCGGCTGACGCCTTACGCCGCTCCCGGATGGGGCTTCACCACGATGGGATGGGGCATCAACCCCGCCGGTCTGCGCGCCGAACTGCTCGACCTGAAGGAAAATTACGGCAATCCCCCGCTTTACATCACCGAAAACGGCTGCGCCCTGCCCGACCGCCCCGATGAAAAGGGCTTCGTGGCCGATTGGGAGCGCATCGCCTTCTTGCGGGCGCACATCCGGGAAGCGCACGCCGCCCTGAGAGAGGGCGTCAATCTGCGCGGCTACTTCGCCTGGAGCATTTTCGACAATTTCGAATGGGAACGCGGCTACGGGCAGCGCTTCGGACTGGTGCGCGTGGATTACGAAACGCTGGAGCGCATCCCCAAGCAGAGCGCCCTGTGGTTCCGCGAGGTCATCCGGCGCAACGGCTTGGCGGAGGGGTGACGATGGACGATAGACGGTGGACGGCAGACGATGGACGACGGACGACAGGCAGCAGACTACCCGACCAACAGACTACCCGACCAGCAGACTACCCGACCAACAGACTACCAGACTACCCGACTACCAGACTACCCGACTACCCGACTACCCGACTACTCGACTACCAGACTAGCCGACTAACAGACTAACAGACTACCCAACCACCCAACTACCTCCCCCATGCCCTGGTACCAAAACGCCGTCTTCTACGAACTCTACGTGCGCGCCTTCCGCGATAGCAACAACGACGGTCACGGCGACTTGCGCGGCCTGATGGAGAAACTGGATTACCTGCAAACCCTGGGGGTGGATTGCATCTGGCTGCTGCCCATCTACCCCTCCCCGCTCAAGGACGACGGCTATGACATCGCCGATTTCTACGACATCCACCCCGATTACGGCACCCTGGACGACTTCAAGGCCCTGCTCGAAGCCGCCCACGCCCGCGGCCTGCGGGTGATTGCCGACCTGGTGCTCAACCACACCTCCGACCGGCACCCCTGGTTCCAGGCCGCCCGCGCCGACCGCAACTCTCCCTATCGCGATTACTACGTCTGGAGCGACAGCGACCAGAAGTACAAGGACGCCCGCATCATCTTTCTGGATACCGAAAAATCCAACTGGACGTGGGACGAACAGGCCGGGCAATACTACTGGCATCGTTTCTACAGTTCCCAGCCCGACCTGAATTACGACAACCCCGCCGTGCAGGAAGAAATGCTCAACGTGGCGCGCTTCTGGCTGGAGATGGGCCTGGACGGCTTCCGGGTGGACGCCCCGCCCTACCTCTTCGAGCGCGAGGGCACGAATTGCGAGAATCTGCCCGAAACGCACGCCTTTTTGAAGCGATTCCGGGCCTTCGTGGAACGCATCAACCCCGAAGCCGTGTTGCTCAGCGAGGCCAACCAGTGGCCCGAAGACGTGCGCTCCTACTTCGGCGACGGGGACGAGATGCACATGAATTTCCACTTCCCGCTCATGCCGCGTCTCTTCCAGGCATTGGCGCAGCACGACCGGGCACCCATCGCGGAGATTCTGGCGCGCACCCCGCCGCTGCCCCCCAATTGCCAGTGGGCGACCTTCCTGCGCTGCCACGACGAACTCACCCTGGAGATGGTCGCGCCCGAAGTGCGCCGCTTCCTGTGGGAGACCTACGCTCCCGACCCGCGCATGAGGCTCAACCTGGGTATCCGCCGCCGCCTGGCCCCCCTGATGGGAAACGACCGCCGTAAAATCGAAGTGCTGAATTCGCTTCTTTTCACCCTGCCCGGCGCGCCCACCCTCTACTACGGCGACGAAATCGGGATGGGCGATGACATCCGCCTGCCCGACCGCGACGGCCTGCGCACCCCGATGCAATGGGACCCCTCGCCCAACGCGGGCTTCACTGCCCCGGATGTGCAGCCCTACGCCCCGGTGATAGACGACCCCATTTTTGGCTATGCGCAAGTCAACGTCGCCGCGCAGGAGGCGGCCCCCGACAGTTTGCTGCACACCATCCGCCGGATGATTGCCGTCCGCAAGGCACACCCCGCTTTCGGCGGCCCGCGCCTGGAGTGGGTGGAGGCCCCCCGCGAGGTAGCCGCCTTCCTGCGTCCCGGCACGGAGGAAACGCTGCTCAGTCTCAACAACCTGAGCGCCCACCCCCAACGCGTCACCCTGCCCCCCGGCTCCTTCACCGGCCTGCTCGACAACCGGACGCTGCGCGGCGAAGTCACTCTCCCGCCCTACGGCTACTGGTGGGGAATGGACGATGGACGATAGACGGTGGACGGCGGACGATGGACGGCGGACAACGGACGACAGGCAACAGACTACCCGACTACCCGACCAACAGACTATCCGACCACCAGACCACCAGACCACCCGACTACCCGACTACCCGACTACCAGACCACCCGACTACCAGACTACCCGACTACCAGACTACCCGACCACCAGACTACCCGACTACCAGACCACCCGACTACCAGACTACCAGACTACCGAACTAATGAACTACTTAACCATCGGCATTGAAGCCGGGGGAACCAAGTTCGTCTGCGCGGCAGGCACCGGCCCGGACGATTTACGCGCCGAGACCCGCTTCCCGACCACCACCCCCGCCGAGACCCTCGCCCGCGTGGTGGACTTCATCCGCACCGTTCAACGCGAGCACGGCGAACCGGCGGCCATCGGCGTAGCGGCCTTCGGCCCGCTCGACCCCGACCCCGCCTCGCCGACCTACGGCCACATCACCACCACGCCCAAACCGGGCTGGGCGCACACCGATTTCCTCGGCGCGCTGCGGCGGCACTTCGACGTCCCCATCGCCTTCGACACCGATGTCAACGGGGCAGCCCTGGGCGAGTGGCGTTGGGGCGCAGCCCAGGGATTGGACACCTTCATCTACCTGACAATCGGAACCGGCATCGGTGGGGGCGGCATGGCCCGCGGGAACCTGCTCCACGGGCTGCTTCACCCGGAGATGGGGCACATCCGCCTGAGCCGCGACCCGCAGCGCGACCCCTTCGCGGGCATCTGCCCTTTCCACGGCGACTGCCTGGAGGGGCTGGCCTCCGGCCCGGCCATCGAGAAGCGCTGGGGGCAAAAGGCAGAAACCCTGCCGCCCGACCATCCCGCCTGGGATTTGGAAGCCGATTACCTGGCGCAGGCGCTCCACACCTTCATCTGCACCCTCTCGCCGCAGAAAATCATTCTCGGCGGCGGGGTGATGGAGCAGAGACACCTCTTCCCGCGCATCCGCGCCCGCGTCCAGGCCTCGCTCAACGGCTACCTGCAAACCCCCGCCATCCTGGAGGACATCGAGGGCTACATCGTCCCCCCGGCTCTGGGGAAGCGCGCCGGCGTGCTGGGAGCACTGGCGTTGGGGGAGGGAGCGGTCAAGTAAGCGGGCATCAGGCTGTTCAGCCAGAATCCTGCCTCCTTTCGGTGATTGGAATACGTAATGCACATATCACAACGCGGAAAATCGGTTAGAGATTTCCTTGCTTTGGAGCACAACATCCTCGTGCTGCTGGGCGCCCTGTTGGTGATTGGGATGGGGGAAGAACTTTGGGCGCGTTTCATGCCCAAATACCTGGAGGCTCTGGGAGCCGGAGCAGTCGCAATCGGGGCTTACGGCTCCTTCAAGAAAATCGTGGACGCCCTCTACCAGTATCCGGGGGGCTGGCTGGCCGACAAACTGGGCCGCAAGCGCGCGCTGACCCTGTTCAACATCATTGCCGCGAGCGGTTATCTGGTCTACTTGCTCACCCGCCGGTGGGAGTGGGTCGTCGCGGGCACGCTGCTCGTCATGGCCTGGAGCA
>DRKV01000250.1 GCA_011051635.1 Chloroflexota bacterium
ACCGGGAGGCTTTCTTTATGATTCGCGGGTCAACGTGAAATAGAGGAGTGGGATAATCAGACCTCCGAGATTTTGCCGCTGCGATGCTCGTCTGGAGCGGCTTACACAGGTAATTTTGCTCCCCAGGACGGCTCTCAACAGGAGTCTCGGATGTCTTTGCCCCACTAATTCACGAAGAGCCAGATTCGTTTGCGAGAAATTCCGAAAGGGGGCTTCTTCATCCGTGCGAGAGCAATTCCCCGCCGCTGATTTCGTGATGCACCAGGCGGCGGTCGCCGTCGAAGTAGAGTTCCACCCGGATGCGCTGGAAGCATCTTCCGCTGCCGACCAGCGTCTTGCGGCTCAGGTAAGCGCTCTTGCCGGGGCCGGGTTCATCCAGCAGACTGAGGTCGTGGTGCAGGTTGACGCGGGCGGAGATGACTTCTCCGCAGCGGTTGCAGCGCACGCTGATGGGGTAGAGAGGCGTCCTGTACTGGGCGGGATTCCGCAGGGCGGAGAAAATTTTTCGGAGCATGGCAGTCTCAGGGGAGAAAATCCAGGGGATTGGGTTTGCTGCCCATGTAACTCATCTCGAAGTGCAGATGCGGGCCGGTGGAATTGCCCGTGCTGCCCAGGCCGCCAATCACATCGCCCTGATAAACGCTCTGCCCGCAGCCCACGTAGATGGCACTCAAGTGGGCGTAGGCTGTCTGCCAGCCGTTGCCGTGGTCGAGGACAATCAGGTTGCCGTAGCCGTAGTTGCTCCACCCGGCGTAGACCACCACTCCGCTGTCGGCGGCGTAGATGGGGTCGCCGATGGAGCCGCCCAGGTCAATCGCGGGGTGGATACCGGGGACGTAGTGGTAGCCGGAGATGAAATGCGAGTTGGTCGGCCAGACGAAGGTGTACGTGCCGACCGCGCCTTGATAGACCGCACCGCAAGCCCCGGGGCCGTAGTAGCGCGCCACGGCGGGATTGCTGCGCGTGATGGCGGGGGGGCCCCAATCCACCAGTTCGCGCTTGCCGCCGGGGATGATGAGCCAGCGCCCCGGCTCGATGGTGATGTCGTCAGGGTGCTCCTTCAGGTCGAGCAGGTCGAAGTGGTTGCCGGGGTACTGCAAAATCGCTTCGGGAGAAACGCCGAAGAATTTCGCCACGGTTTGCAGGTCGTCGCCCTCCTGCCACTGGTAGTAAGCCCCGTCCACGGGCAGGATGTTGAGTACCTGACCGGGGTTGATGAAGCGGAAATTGCCGTTGAGTTCTTCGTAGTTGCCCCACAATACCGTCTGGGGTTTCAGACCGAATTTGTCGGCAATCGCGAACAGGTTGTCGCCGGTCTGGACGGTGTAGGTAATCACGTCCACCCGCGGGCGGTTGGGGAAGTCGGTGTGCAGTTCGGCGCGGGGACGGATGTCGGGCGTGTCCAGGGCGGGCTGCAAGGGAGGCAAACTCAGGGCAATCGGTTTGCCCCCTGCCGCGCTGGCGGCTGCGGTGGGCGAAGGGACGGCCTCCGCAGCTGCCTGGGGCTTGTTGAACTGGTTCCAGCCCAGGAGGGCGGTCACGCCGAGCAGTATCGCTACCAGTAAATAGGTCAGGGCGCGCCACAGTCGTTCGGGAAGGGAGGGAGAGGAGGACATGACGATGTTAGGAGTTGCGGGGTTAGGGGTTAGGAGGTTAGGGGAGCGGGGTGCGGGTTAGACGTGCGATGTGCGGCTGACGACTGACGACTGACGACTGACCACTGTACTTCACGGCAAAAAATCCCAGGGGTTGACTTTACCGTACTCGGCGTGCATCAACTCGAAGTGCAAATGCGAGCCGGTGGAATTGCCGGTGCTGCCGATGGCGCCAATCACATCGCCCTGGAAAACGTAACTGCCGCACTCCACGTTGAGAGCGGAGAGATGGGCGTACAGGGATTGCCAGCCGTTGCCGTGGTCAATCACAATCAGGTTGCCGTAGCCCCAGTCGTTCCAGCCGGCATAGACCACCACGCCGCTGTCCACGGCGTACACCGGGTCGCCGGTTTCGCCGTCTATGTCAATCGCGGGATGGTTGGCCTGAGGCGCGTAATCGTAACCGGAGAGATAGTGATGGTCGGCAGGCCAGATGAAGGAGCCGCTTCCTACCGGGCCGCCCTCAACGGCTCCGCAGAAGCCGGGGCCGAGCACCTTCGCCACGGCGGGGTCGCTGCGGGGGATGATGGGCGCGCTCCAGGAGGTGAAGGCGCGCCGCCCGCCGGGGATGATGAGCCACGTGCCCGCGGGGATGTTCGGGTCGCTGTAATCGCCGACCGTCGCCGGGTCGAGATGGTTGCCCGGCCAGTTGAGGATGTCTTCGGGCGTCACGCCGTAGAATTGCGCCACCCCGTTCAGGCCGTCACCGGCGTGCCAGCGGTAATACGCCCCGTCCACGGGCAGGATGTTGAGCACCTGCCCCGGCAAGAGGCGGTGCGGGTCGTCGGCCAGGGTGTCGTAGTTGGCCCACAAAATGCTCTCCGGTTTGAGGCCGAATTGTGCGGCGATGCCGAAGAGCGTGTCGCCCGTCTGGACGGTGTAGGTAAGCACCTCCACCCGCGAGCGGCTGGGGATAGTGGTATCCAGCGTCACCTGCCGTCGCAGCCCGGCAACCGGGCCGCCGTCGGGGAGTTTGGGCAGGGAGGGAGGGGAGAGGGCCTCCGCAGGTGCGGGCAGTTCGGCAGCCTGCGCCGCCTGTGCCTGCGCGGACGGGGCTTCCTTGTGGGCGGGGATTTTTCCCATCCCCCAGGCAGTTACGGCAATCAACACCAGGGCGGCCAGGTGGGTTCCCAGGCGGCGCAAGGGTTCATCCAGGCCGAGATGGGTCAAATCGGCCCACAAGCGGGCGAACCTTGACGCGGATGCTCCCTCCGCGGGCGGTTCCGAAGCGGAATTGTGGAGTGAATTACTCATAATTGCCTGTCCGCGGCGGATGATAACACCGCCGGGAGGAGGCGTCAAGGCAGCCGCGCCAGCACCTCGGCGGCAATCTCTTCCGGCGTGCCCTTCTCCTGAAGCACCTGTTCCACGGCGTCTTGCAGCAAGGGGGAGAGTACCGTGCGGATTCCGCCGGGAGGCAGAGGGCGCGCTGCGGCCAGCAGCGGTTTGAGCATAGGGCGCGGCCCGGCCTCGCTCCAGGCATCCAGGGCGTTGAGGCGGGCGGGGAGGTATCCGGCGGCCTCGCTCCATTGCGCCAGAAAATCCGGCTCGGTCAGGTAGGTGACCAGTTCGGCGGCCAGGGTCTGCTTCTCCGGTTGGGAGGTGGTCAGCGCCCACAGCCAGGCGCGCCCCAGCGAGAGCGGTTCACCGCCGGGAACGGGGGGCAGCGCCAGGGAAGTATCGGGGGGGAGCGTCTGCAAATACGCCGAAGCCCACACAATCGCCATCGCCGAAGTCCCGGTCTGGTACGCTTCCCAGGCGGCCTGCTCATCGGCGTATTCCGTCAGGTAAGCGGGGAAACGCCCGACCTGGTGCATCTCGGCGGTGCGGGTCAGCATGGCGGCCAGGGGCTTCTCCTCCAGGAGGGGCCTCAGGGCCTCATCCTGCAAAGCGCCGCCCTCCGCCAGGTAAAGCAAGATGGGGTACGCACCCGTCTCCTCCCCGGCGGGGAAGAGCAGCGGAGCGGGGGTCTCTTGCAGGGCAGCCCAATCCGCGGGCGGGTCGGGGATTTGCGCCGGGCGGTACGCCATCGCCAGCACATCGCCTGCATAGGGCACGCCGAACTGCCCGCCCTGCATCTTCCCCAGGGCGACGGCAAAATCAAGCCAATCGCTCTCGGAGAGGGGCAGGAGGGTGTCGAAGGGGTAGAACAGCCCCTTGAGCACCCCCGCTTCCAGCATATCTTGCGAGACCAGGGTCAGGTCGGGGAGGGCGGCGGGGGCCGCCGCGGAGGCGGTCGCCAGGGCGTTGAGCATCCCCCCCGCTCCGCTTTCCGCCTTGACCCGCACCCGGACGCGCACGTTGGGGCGGCGCTGTTCGTACTCCGCCAGCCGGGCGCGCAGCAAGGCGGCCGCGGGGGTGTCGGCTTGCGGGTCGAAGGGGGGCGTCACCCACAGGGTCAAGGTGAGGGG
>DRKV01000251.1 GCA_011051635.1 Chloroflexota bacterium
GGGTCACGGGAGGGAGAATCCGGGCATTTCGGGCTGGTCGGCATACATTTCCAGCAAAAGGGGGATTTCCTCCGCAATCTGGTCACGCACGCGGCGGAAGACCTGCATGACATCTTTCTCGCTGCCGGTCGCTTTGGCGGGGTCCTGAAATCCGTGGTGGACGCGGCGTCCCTGCCCCAGCCAGAGAGGGCAGTTCTCGGCGGCATCGTCGCACACCGTCACCACCAGGTCGAACGCCACCTTGCGGAAGCGCTCGGCAGGTTTGGATTCGCCCTGATGCTGGATGCCGATTTCCGCCAGGGCCTGGATTGCCGCAGGGTGGACGTAGCCGGCGGGTTTGGTACCGGCGCTGAAGGCCTCCCATTGCTCGCCCAGGCGGGCGTTGACAATCGCTTCGGCCATCTGTGAGCGGCAAGAATTTCCGGTACACAGGAACAAGACTTTGCGCTTCTGGTGGGACATGGTTTCAGTGTTGTATCACCCACAGGAACACGGGAAACACAGCGCCTTTTAGACGGCGTTTCTCCGTGTGAGAGAACAGGCTCTGCGCGAATTTGCGGGACGGGGTAGCGAGACTTCCGGGATTTTAGCGGCGTACATCCCATGCAGCGCAACTCGTGCCGGAATCTCGGGAATCTTGCCCCCACAAGGGAAGCGCTACCCAAAGCGCCCGGTGACGTAATCCTCGGTACTTTGTTTTTCGGGGTTGGTGAAAATCCTCTCGGTCGGCCCAAATTCTTCCAGCACCCCGGCGCGCCCTTCGCCCAGGTTGAAGAAGGCGGTGTAATCTGAAACGCGAGCGGCCTGCTGCATGTTATGCGTCACCACGATGATGGTGTAGTTCTTCGCCAGGCGGTGCATCAGTTCCTCGATTTTCAGCGTGGCGATAGGGTCGAGCGCCGAAGCCGGTTCATCCATCAGGATGATGTCCGGTCGGACAGCAATGGCGCGGGCGATGCACAGGCGTTGCTGCTGACCGCCCGAAAGCGAAAGGCCGCTCTGGTGGAGTTTGTCCTTGACCTCATCCCACAGCGCAGCCCCGCGCAGCGACTCCTCGACCAGTTGGTCCATGTCGCCCCGGAAGCCGTTGATGCGCGCTCCCCAGGCCACATTGGCATAGATGCTTTTGGGGAAGGGATTTGGCTTCTGGAAGACCATCCCTATGCGGCGGCGGACTTCCACCGGGTCTACATCATCGTCGTAGATGTTCTTGCCGTGGTAGAGCACCTCGCCCTCGGTGCGCGCCGTAGGGACGAGTTCGTTCATCCGGTTGAAGGCGCGCAGCACGGTGCTCTTGCCGCACCCCGAAGGGCCGATGATAGCGGTGATTTTGTTTTGGGCGACTTTCAGGTTGACGTCACGCACCGCCAGAAAATCCCCGTAGTACACCCGCAGATTGCGGGCTTCGATAGCGTAGTGTTCCATAGACGGGTTCGGGAGTTCGGTAGTTTACCTTGTGGTCTTTCCGCTGTAGCGGTTGCGCAGGAGGACGGCGGCGGCGTTCATGGAGAGCAGCAGCGCCAAAAGAACCAGGATGGCCGCGGCGGCGATATTCCGAAATTCGTCCTGGGGGCGGGAAGTCCACTGGTAGATTTGAATCGGCAGGGTGGTGAATTTGGAGAAGGGGCCGTCGGGGTCGAAGGTGATGAAAGTGGAAGCCCCGACCACCACCAGCGGCGCGGTCTCGCCGACGGCGCGCGAGATAGCCAGAATCGTGCCCGTGAGGATGCCGGGCAGCGCGCCGGGCAATACGTGATGCCATATCGTCTGCCACTGCGTCGCCCCCAGGCCGTAACTGGCCTGCCGCAGCGAGCGGGGCACGGCGCGGATGGCTTCCTGGGCGTTGATGATGATGATGGGCAGAATCAGCAGGCCAAGCGTCAGCCCCGCCGAGAGAAGGGTGCGCCCGTTGGCGGTGGTCGCATCCTCCACATACCCGAAAATCGCCCCGCTTGTGAGCGGCTCCAGCGCCCGCACGAAAATCGCCAGCCCCAGAATGCCGTAGATGATGGACGGAACGCCTGCCAGGTTGTTGATATTGGTCTGGATGATGCGGTTGAACCAGGTATCCGAGGCGTATTCTTCCAGGTAGATGGCCGCGCCCACGCCGATAGGGAAGGCGAACAGGATGGTGATGGCAATCGTCCACAACGAGCCGAGAACCGCCGTGCGCACCCCGGCGAACTCGGCCTTTGAGGATTGCGGACTGACCAGAAATTTCGGCCTCAACCAGGAGCGGAAGACGATTTGCGCTTCGGGATACTTCTCCGCCGCTTCCGCGAAAACCTGCTGGCGGCGAAAGAGCGAAGGGAACAGCGGCCAACTCTTCTCCACGCGCGGCCGGACGACATATCTTATCACCAGGTCGTAAATCTCCTCGCGGCTGCGTTCCTCGAAGGGCTTGTCCCTGTTCAGTTTGCGGAACAGCCCCGCGGAGACGTTTTCTCTCAGGATGTAAGTCAAATCCACGGGGTGCAGATACTCGATGGGGATGCCGTTGATTGCCAGAGCGGAGGGAGCCACCTTGTTCTCGATGGCGACGTAGCCGAACGCCGAGTTGATGATGTTGAACAGCAGCGCCGTCAGAGCCGCCACACCAACCAGCGTGGAGACCTGGAAGACCACCAGCCAGATGCGTCCCCACCGATGACGGCGCAGCAGGGCAGGAGTGTATTCAGGAGCCTCGGCGGTGTGCGCTTCCTGGGGAGAATATCGTTGCATTTTGGGCATGTTCTTGTTCTTTTGTCCTACTCGTACTCCTCGCGGAACCGCCGCACCACCCGCTGACTGACGACGTTCAGCCCCAGAGTGATGAAAAAGAGCACCAGCCCAATGGCAAAGATGCTGTTGTAGTCAATGGAGTCGTAACTCAGGTCGCCGCCGCTGATGCGCACGATGTGCCCGGTCATCGTCTCGGCGGCCTGGAAGGGGTTGAAGGTGAAGTTCGGCCCCGCACCGGCGGCAATCGCTACAATCATCGTCTCGCCGATAGCGCGCGAGATGGCGATGATGAAGGCCGCCGCGAGGCCGGAAAACGCCGCCGGTAGCACCACCTTGACGGCGGTCTCCAGTTTGGTGGCTCCCAGCCCAAAGGCAGCCTCCCGCAGACTGCGCGGCACAGCGCTGAGGGCATCTTCGCTCATCGAACTCACCAGCGGAATCACCAGGATGCCAATCACAATCCCCGCCGAGGCCGTGTTGTAGATTTCCACCACGTCCCTGCCGAGGAGAGAGCGTAGCAACGGCGTCACGAAGGTCAATGCAAAATAGCCGTACACCACGGTGGGTATCCCCGCCAGGACTTCAAGAATAGGCTTGAGAACGTTGCGCGCCCTGCGGGAGGCGTACTCGCTCAGGTAAATGGCGATGCTCAAACCCAGCGGCAGAGCGACCAGCATGGCGATAGCGGAGGTCATCAGCGTGGCGTTCAGGAGCGGCAAAATACCGAATTGCCCGATTTGGGGGTTCCATCTGGTTTTGGTGAAGA